>JAYSSX010000451.1:0-6037 GCA_043720315.1 Pseudobdellovibrionaceae bacterium
TAAAATCAGATCTGCTCAAAGGAACATCAAAGACTCAGATACGACGGCCTCATCATATGTAGAGGTAGTCGACGTAGCCCGATTTTTCGAAGTGATCTACTTGCTCACTCGCTACTAGCATTGGGCAAAAAAAAACCAGCTTGTCGCTGGCTTTTTTTCGAAACATTAATACTTTTCTAAAAATTAGAATACTGCAGTTACGTTTAAATCGATTTCTTTACCGATGTATTTGCCAGTGTTTAAGTCGATAGTGTGAACAGTCGCTGGATTAAGAGTTACTTTACCAACAGTAAAATTAGCACCTAATTCAGGTGACATTGTATTTCCTTTTTCAGACTGAAGTTTTCCATAACCAATAGTTCGTGATCGGTTATCAAATGTAGTTGCAACGTACAAATTAGTGTTGTCGTTAAAACTGTAAGTAGCATTTGGCATACTGATTAAACGGTAAACCGCAGCGTCGTTCAAAGAATCGTACATAGTCGTTCTTTGTGACAAGTAAACACCAGCAGAAATTTTAGGGCTGAAAGTCCAATCAATAGACGTATCAAAACGTAAATTTGCGTTTTTAGTTTTGTAAGTAAACTTGTCAATGAAAGGTACCAAGTGAGTTGTGAAAGAAATTTTGTCTGAACCTGCAAGAGTTAAATCAGAGGCATATTTTAAAGTTAATGAAGGAGAACGCTCTTGTAAGCCGCTGTCAGGAGAAGCTGCTTTTCGAGTCGCTGCACTCAAATTTTCAACTTTAGTTGCGAAACCGAAGTTAGCGCGTAAACCTGCTGTCCATTTGTCACGGAATTTATAAGTAACACCAAGGTAGTTTTCAGATTGAATAGGAGCCTCTGCGCCTAAATCTCTTTGTTGATCTAAATCAACCCAAGCACCGATAATAAGTGCTCCGCCCCATTTTTTAACTGGAGGAGCTACTGTAGCAGCGGCCTCAGTTGAAGTACCAGCAGATGGCGCAGCTGGAACTGTAGTAGAAGAAGTTTGTGCAAAAGCTGCAGAAACTATTAAAGTCGACGCCGCATATATTGCGACTAATGTTTTGTTCATGGATTCCCCCAAAAAAAAGTTTGATCTGTTTTATGAAAATCCCATCAGCACATCTTGTGTGGATTTGCACTCAACGCATAACGTTATAGTCCAAAACCCCAAAAACCACTAATTAAATTCGCATAATTTGCAGAATATTCATAGTATTTGGTCGCAATTCGACCCTTCCGAGACCTCTATAGCAACGCTTGGGCCAAAAGTATAGTGACAAAATGGTTCTGATTAAAATTTGGTCGCTGAGTTTTTAGACAGTATAAGTTTTTTAGGAACTTACCTAAAGAAATCCTTAAGATTTAATTTTCCGATAATAGTTTCTTACCAGCGGGATCAGCATAGGTAAAACCGATAGAAAGATAACGGTATAAATGACGATATGAAAGTTGGCTTTGATCTGAGGAAGATTGCCGAAAAAATAACCCAAAAAGGTAAAAAGATTGATCCACAGTAAGGCTCCAACTACGGAGTATTTTAAAAATAGGAAGTAATGCATTTTTCCCATGCCCGCTACAAAAGGAGCAAATGTGCGTGCGATCGGCGCAAACCGAGCCAAAATAATCGCCTTAACGCCATACTTGGCGTAGAAAGCCTGGGTCGTCTTAACGTATTCAGGATTAAAAAGACGACTTTTTTCTTTAGTGAAAAAACGTTGTCCAAATTCCCTACCGATATAATAGTTCACATTATCACCTATCAATGCAGCGGCAAATAGCAGTGGCAAAATGAGTGTAATTTTAATACTCCCTAAGGCACATAAGGCTCCCACTGCGAAAAGCAAAGAGTCGCCTGGAAGAAATGGCGTCACCACTAGGCCGGTTTCGGCGAACACAATTAAGAAAAGAATTAAATAGAGCCAAGGTCCCAACTGTAATGACCAGGCTTGGAGATAAGCGTCCACGTGGAGAACCAGGTGGACCAAATTCATAAATTGCGTGATTAAAAAATCAATCATTACTTAGATTTTGTAGAGCCGGCTTCACCATTAATTTCAATGACTACTTCATCAGAAACAGCAACTCCACCTTTATCCAAAGATTTGTTCCAGTTAACATTGTAGTCTTTGCGATTGATTTTTGTAGCTGCAGAGAAACCCACTTTTTCGCCGCCTTGACCGTCGGGTTGAACCCCACCGTAGTCGATATCCAAAGTCACTTTATTTGATTTACCATTCATCGCTAAAGTACCCATCGCTTTAACTGGTTTTCCATCTTTAGATTCTACTTTATCACTTTTGAATGTGATTTGCGGATACTTTTTAACATCAAAAAAATCAGGAGATGTCAAATGCTCGTCACGTTTTGCATTATTTGTATCGATAGTTGTTGCATCAATTTTTACATCAATATCTTTTAGTTCACCGTTTTTAGAATCGAAATCAAATGAACCTTCAAACTTTTTAAATTTGCCCTTTACTTTTGAAATCATCATATGTTTAACGCTGAATCCTACTTCCGAATGAGCTGGATCAATCGCGAACTTAGCGGCAAATGCATTGGTGGCAAATAACAACGAAATCATTAACATCGTTTTCATCATGAACTCCTGTTGGCTGTATTTTCTGTGCGCACAAAGCGCCATTTTTTTTCTCGCGACCTGTTCGCGATCTGCTATTCTAGGACGTCCAGTTTAGCTGTCAATCAATTACAAGAAGTAGACACTTTGCTAAAGCCTCATTAAAATCAACAAATGATCGGTTTAGTCTTATCAGGTGGCGGTGCAAGAGGGGCCTATCAAGCGGGAGTGCTATCAGCCGTTGCAGAAATAGCCACAGCAAACAACGTAAAAAATCCATTTAAAATTTACACGGGTGTTAGTGCCGGCTCTATAAATGCCTGTTTTTTAGCCGCTCACGCTGATGAATTCGCTCGTGGGGTGGAAAAACTAAGAGATCTATGGAGTGGCATAACTGCCGATCAAGTTTTCAGCACCGACTTTTTAACCCTTGGGAAAATGGGATTAAAATGGATTGGCGATTTGTCTTTAGGAAAGTTCTCAGGACTAGAAAGCCATAAAGCATTGTTAGATACAACACCTCTCAATGATTTACTAAAAAACAATCTTGATTTCAGCCGCATTCAAAAAATGATAGAAACCGGCGACCTCTATGCTGCCGCAATTACTGCACTTGAATACAAGACCAGCACTGCAATTACATTTGTTGAAGCTAATAAAAAAGCCAAAATGTGGAAACGTTCGCGCCGTTATTCTGAATTTACGCAGTTAGCCAGTGAACACGTTATGGCTTCCAGCGCGATCCCCCTTTTGTTTCCTCCCGCCTATGCCAGCAACCGCTATTTCGGGGACGGCTGTGTTAGAAACTTGGTTCCCTGTAGTGCTGCAATTCACTTAGGTGCTGAGAAAATTTTTGTAGTTAGTGTAAGAACACAAAATGCAACTGCCGAAGATCAAAAAGCCCTGGAAGATCCTAACCCGCCCAGTTTAGCCAGGGTTTTAAATATCGTATTGAATGCGGTTTTATTGGACGGTGTTGAAGTAGATATGGAACGGATGAAACGAATCAACGACTTCGTTGATCAAGTTCCTGCTAGCCTTCATGAAAAATTAAACTTTAAAAAGGTAAATTATTTGTGGGTTAGTCCCAACGAAGACTTGGGATTATTAGCAGCAAACATGGCCTCCCATTTACCTCGAATTGTCCGATATATTCTTAAGGGGCTTGGGCCAGTTGAAGACGCTAGTGAAATCATTAGTTATCTATTATTCGACCCTAGCTATTGTAAAAAGTTAATCGATTTTGGTTACCAAGATGCGATGGCAAAAAAAGACGAGATCAAATTATTTTTAACAACTTAAATTTCGACTTGAATTCCCACTTCAATCACTTGATTTGGTGGGATTTTAAAGAACGAGGTCGGACGTTCGGCATTTCTTGCCATCAGTGCAAATATTCGCTCGCGCCAAATTGGTAAGGTCACATCCCCGCCCGTGGGAAGAATGGTCTCGCGGCCTAAAACAAAAGTGGTTTCCTGAATATTAAATTGAATTCCACGCTCTCTGCACGCTTCTAAAATATGTTTAATTTTCGGAATTTCCATAAAGCCATAGTAACTAATAATTCTGAAAAATCCGGGAGCTAACTCTTCAATAAACATCCGATCTTGTTTTCGCACAAAAGGAACTTCTTTAGTTTTAATTGTCAGGATGGCCACCTGGCTGTGCAGAACCTTATTGTGTTTCAAATTATGCAGTAATGGGACAGGAACACCCCAAGTATCACTCGCCATATAAATTGCCGAACCGATCACCCTTTGTGCGGGAGAAGTTTTTAATTTTTGAACAAATTCTTCCACAGGCAATGAACGCTCTTTCAGTCGTTGCGCTAAAATCTTTCTACCCTTTTGCCAGGTCGACATTAATAAATAAACGCCGGCACCGATAGCCAACGGAACCCAACCGCCTTCTTCAATTTTTGCAATATTCGTCGTAAAAAAAGCGAGATCAATGACTCCAAAAGTTCCAAATACAGCTATAGCAGTAAATGCTTTCCACTTCCATAAATCTCGAGCCACATTATAAGCTATAAATGTCGTAATAAGCATTGTACCCGTAACCGCGATTCCGTATGCCGCAGCCAGTTCCGTCGTACTTTTAAATGATAGGACTAGCCAAATAACTCCAGCTAATAAACACCAATTAATAAATGGAATATAAATCTGACCAATTTCCCGCGAAGAAGTGTGGACTATCGACATACGAGGGCAAAAACCCAACTGAACAGCCTGTTTAGTAATTGAAAAAACTCCGCTGATTAGTGCTTGCGAAGCGATGACTGTTGCTACAGCTGAAAACACAACCAAAACTACAATCATGTTCTGTGGTGCTAATAAGTAAAATGGATTTGATATCGCTTCAGGATTTTGCAATAGTAAAGCCCCTTGACCCATGTAATTAAGAAGTAACCCTGGAAAAGCGACGAAATACCAAGCCAAACGAATCGCTTTTCTCCCGAAATGCCCCATGTCCGCATAAAGTGCTTCGCCACCAGTTAATACCAGAACTACAGAACTTAAAACAATAAATGCAAAGTTTTTGTGATCAATAAAAAACTCTATGGCGTACAGCGGATTTATCGCCTTTAAAATTTCTGGGTACTCAATGATTTGTCTTAATCCTAAAAATCCCAGCAATAAAAACCAAATCACCATGACAGGACCAAAAACAATTCCAATTTTTCCGGTTCCAAACTTTTGAAACAAAAACAGGATAGTTATCACAAAAACTGTCGCAGGTATCACATAAGCATCAAAGGTAGGCGCGATGTATTTCAGTCCCTCCATCGCGGAAAGTACAGAAATTGCCGGTGTAATAACTCCGTCACCGTACAACAAAGCCGCCCCTAATAGGCCTAAAGTCGTCAGGTAGACTTTCTTTTTTGTTCCATCACCGCAACTTCTTAAAGCCAAAGCCATTAATGAAAGAATTCCACCTTCGCCTTTATTGTCAGCTCGCAAAACAAACAAAACATATTTAATACTGATAATTAGGAACAACGCCCAAAATATAAGTGAAAGAACCCCAAAGACATTTGCGGGGTTTATATCTAAACCCGAGTGAGTAAAACATTCGCGAAATGCGTAGAGAGGACTGGTACCGATATCACCGTAAACAACACCTAAAGCACCTAAGGCAAGCATACCTAAACTATCATGTTTAATTTCGTGAGAAGCTGATTGTTGATTTCGAAAATTTCTATTTTTCACTGTTATCCGCTTAGATAAAAGCCCAGCCTAATCCCGTTTTGCGGTAATGTCATGGGGTATTTTACGCAGCATATTAGTCTAGTTTTTAAGCAACATCCTCTACAAAAGAAGCGTAGAAACTTTGGCCTTAATTTTCCCATCCAAATCCCGATCTAAGAATTGGAAACCCCTATAAATTTCCAAGAGGTCATTCATGAAAAAGCCATCACTTATTGTAATCGACGACGAAACAGACATCCTTGAAAACTACCAAACTCTGTTTG
>JAYSSX010000452.1:0-6378 GCA_043720315.1 Pseudobdellovibrionaceae bacterium
ACTTAAATCTTGAACAGTTTCGGTTATTTTAATCCGGCCCAACAACTGTGCTTTTTGATCTTCGGTTAACAAAGTTTTTTTTATCAGACGATCACAGGATCCCGCGATCGTCTTTAATCCATTTTGTAATGAAGCTGCAGAGACATCCATCATCACGGTTTCAAATCCCGATTGACTAAGAACTTGGATGATTCCATTACCCATTTGACCTGCGCCAACGACGCCTACTTTTTTAATTTGTGCTAATGACTGAATCGACACCGAAATTCTCCTTTAGTTAAACGCAAATAAGATGACACAATCTTGATTTGAAGTCATCGCTAACTAAAGAAATTATTGAAGAATAGAAGAATGGATTTTAAAGATTAGCTGCAGCTCATCATTTTGCGTTTCAACCAATTCTTTGTTTTGCGTGTACCACAAACTAGTAGAGACCAATTTATATTGATCGCTGGCTAAAAAGCCAACAGATCGATGTTCAGAGATCGTGCCTTTCGTATAAAGATCAGTTTGGTTTTTTTCAATTCTTGTCATCAAACTGAGATCTCCAGTGAGGTGAAAAGACAAATCAAAATGACCTGACGCGAAAGGAAACTTATTCTCGCCTTGCAAATGGTCCCCACGTCCCGATTCTAATAATGCAAAGACGTTCTTAGATTTGTAGAATAAAGCCAACTGACCATATCGCAACTTATTTTCTAAGGTTGGATCCATTGCAAAACCTAAGGCCGAAATCGCGGGCGCCTGTGCCTCTGTTGATAGTCCTGTTGTTGCCGCTACGACGGCGGACAACTGGCCACCCCAGCCATCGTTCGGTTCGTACAACCAAACACCAGACGCCCACATTTTGCCGTCGGCATTGGTCGAAGATTCTCCGTTATGAATTGTCAGCGCCGTCATCAAGTCACTTCGTTCAGAAATAAATTGCAGGCCAAAATCACGGCGTGGAAAAATATCGAAACCAAACCACTTCGTTTGCGGAAGCATCAATGACCACTCCGGATGAGTCCCTTCATATCCGACCAAAGTAGGAACTAGACCAGCACGAAGGTTCACATAACTGGAGCGCCCCTCAATCCAGGCTTCAACGATAGCAAAATCAGTTGATCTTTTTTCGAACCAAAGTGCAGGTTTAACTAAATCGTAACTTCCAATTTTGATCTGCGAAAATAAGGATTCTTCCTTTTTCCATTCGAATCCTAACCAAGACTCCTTAATAAGGAAGCCACCGTTATTCGGTTGCGTGAACTGCATTTGCGGAGATAAAGCATAATCGACAAAACGAAACTGGCCCATGTTTTCAATTTCGAAAAATGAAAAAGCATTTAGCACAAAAAAGACAGATGATAAAAAAAGACTTACTCTGACTAACGACATTGTTAAGGTTATTTTATTAATCCTTTCACGCCTTGGCTATATGAAATCGGCGATTTTACGCTTTCTGGTCTTGTTGATTGTTTTCAAATCTTTTTATAATAAATAGGTGAACCTTTTTCCTAGACCTACACCTCTCATTTTAGCGGCTGTTTTACTGTTTTCTAGCATTTCGTATGCGGCTTACGATCGTAGCTCCATCGAATTTTTCCGATCTCCTCAAAGTGCTTTCCGTTCAGGCCAAGCTACCGAAAATGATTTGGTATCCAAAAGGATTCGCGCCGAAAGCATTTTCTCTTTCCTTGTCGAGTATCAAAACAAATCTTACTGGGTCAATGGAATAGACATTGCTCGCGATTTAAGTTTAAGCACAAAAATCACCGATGTTTTCACTCATCTAACTTACAAAATTATAGAACAAAAAGGCGCATCGGTTTACGCCGAAGAAGAATCCAGCGGAAAAAGGCAGTGGCTAGGATTGCAAAACTTAACCACCGTTTCTACTGACCTGGGACTAGCCATTAATCTGATTTCCACTCCCCTGCGCGAACAACCAACTTGGAAATCGGACACCTCAATCACAATTCCAGCACAATCTCAGGTAGAAATTATAAAATTCGTTGATGATTGGATTATGGTTAAATTTAATTCTGGCTCCTCGGTGATTGGATACTTGCCGAACCAAAACCTCATTACTAAGTTTGATTTCGCCCACCACATTATGACTGCCGATAAAGAATGGATTGAAGTCAAATATCGTGAACACTGTTCAATGGTAACTTCCAAAAACAAACGTATTCACCTAAGTGAAGTGATTGCCGTTCAAACCACACCAGATATTGGCATTTCGTTGGTCCAAGATGACAGTAAAATGTTGGTTTACAAAGCGCATTTAAAAATCAAAAAAACCCTACAGGAATCTTGGAATGTGAGCTCGTTCAAGGGCCACGGCGAAGTGTACTGGAAATAAAAAAGTTAAGTAAAATGACGATTCATTTCGCCAAAAACCTTCTCTTGCAATTGATAGCGATCATTCAATTTAAATTCAGAAGTTTCAATCAAAGGTAAAAACTCGATAACAATTTTTGAATGCCACTGGTGCGTATTGGGCAAAAGATCTTTTTTACCTAATACTTCCCTAGCCCCTTTAATAACCACAGGCACGATAGGCATCTTGCAATTGATCGCAAAAATAAAAGGACCCGATTTAAACGGCTTCAGCTTCTCTTCAGAGTTGCGACCACCTTCTGGTGCTAAGGCAAACTTTTCGCCGTTGGCAACCCGCGCTTCAGCCTCTTGATACACTTTAAAAACTTCTTCTCGGTTTTCACGAGCAATAGGCAAAGTTCCTGAAATTCTTAATCCGTAAGAAAAGATGGGAATCTTATACAGCTCTTTTTTTGCTCCGAAACGAAGTCCAGATACCGACGCCGATAAAGACAGGACATCAAATAAACTTGTATGGTTAAACAGAAACAGACTTCCCCGCTGCGGAATATTTTCAGCACCGCGGATTTCCAAATCAACCCCATATAAGCGTAATGAAATTCGAGCCCAACCTAAAGCGACCTTATCTTGAAATTCACGAGATTTTTTGGTTTTTTCGTTAAAAATAAATAACAGCACCACACCGGTAATCAAAAACGGGTAAACAATAGATGCCATCAAAGACCTTAAGAAGTAAAACACTCTCATAAACAAACTCACTTAACTTTCTTAGTGGGGAACAAACGTTCCCTGGCCGCAGTTATCTGGCGATCTTTATAGGCCTGATGATGACTAGGTCCCGACAAGATTTTTTGATGCGATTCTAAATCCATAATCTGAACTTCAAACGGATAAAAGAAACTAAATTCCTTTTTTGCAGATTCGTTCTTTACTTTGATCAGTTTTCTGCAAATAAACTTAATAAATCTGTAGTCTTCACCCGAAAAAGTATTTTCTTTTCGCAAAAATGAAATACTTTCCCGATTATCCAATAGTTTTTTTTCTAAAAGCTGATTTATTTGCTCTGGATTCATTTGGTTGAATTTGGATTCTTCAATCACCGACAGAAACAAGTCTACAGGATACAAATTGTTCGAAGACTGGTCAGGCATTATATGTGGATAACTAATCAAATTATAATCCACCAAATATCTTACGACTCGAAAGGAATCGTAAACATTATTGGTTACGAAACGAAATCCCAATTTATCAAAAACACTCATCGCTAATGCTGTTGGCTTTGCCAGCAACTTAATCACTGTGCTGGACGAGGTTTTAAATGGTTTTACTTCGAAGCCACTTAAAGCAATCATCTTTTCGGTATTGTTTTTCAAAAAAGTCGTACCTGAAGATCCTTCATGATAAATACTGTCCTGAATAGGAGTCAGGATCTGTTTTTGAATCTCTTCCGAAAAGGTGGAAAACAAATCATTTTCAGCATGGGTGAAAACGTGCATGACTCGCAAAAAGGCACAGGCCCATTTTTGTTTTTCAGAGTCATCATTATCTGATGCCCACAACAAAAGATTACGAAGATCGTTAACGTTTTTACTATCTCGCATGACTTCAGGAATATCAGATAATTTAAACTCCAATTTTTCGGTGATGAGCACCAATGCACGACGGTAATAGTACCATAGTCGTTCAACATCTTTTTCTTGCGTGATATCAAATCCGTAACCCTGAACAAAGGCATCAGCCTCCGCTAAATTAAGAATATTAAGTTTGGGCATATCCAATGCGGAAACTCCGCCTACGACGGAATTTAAAACAGCTGCATCAAAATTAAAGCTTTGCCCCATGCCCAGTAATATTTATCCTCTTTGTACATATTTCAAGTAAATAACTCTGGCATTTATCGATAAGCTGCTGATAATTCTGTCCTTTTTTAGTGCACTTCCAAAGCCACTCACGTCATTTAACAGCGAATTAACCTAATAACTCACTAGCTGTATTTGACTTTAACGACGCAGATCAGTAAGTTCCCGACGTTTATAAAACAAACTGGGAAATCAATTTCCACTAACTAAGGAGAACTCATGACTCAATTTTTCATTTCATTAGCAACTGTTGCATTATTAAGCACTTCGGCTTCTGCGGCTTTATTAACGCCAGTAAACAGCTCAAAAACTTTGGAAACCGTAAATTTAAGCAAATCAGCAAAAGCTGATCTTGGTGGCGGAGCGACTATGGAACTAACAACTGTTGGAGCCGGTCTTCGCCAAAAGAAAGTCGCTTTGTTCAACGTTAAAGTTTACGTAGCTGAATTACTATCAAGCGATTCAAGCACCGTAGCACACGCTGACAGCACTGTTCTTGCCTCTTTAGACAACAGCCGTACTGTGGCATTTCGTTTGTCATTTTTAAGAGCAGTTGATGCGCCTACCGTTCAAAAATCATTTGAAGATGCTTTAGTAGTAAACAAAGTTGATATCAATGCAGCTGACATCAAAGCTTTCTTGGCTAACGTAAAAGCCAGCGGCGATGCAAACAGCGGAAAAACCATGGTTATCCTAACTAATAAAGAAGGTAACAAAGACGCCGTTTATTTTGAAGACACAAACGGAAAAGTAACTAAAGTTGTTGGTAATGTTGGATTAGCTCGTTCTATTCAAGTTATCTGGATGGGCGTTCCTGCTGATGCTGGATTAGTTGCTTTGAAGGCGGCTTTGACTACTGAATTAAAGTTCTAATTTTAAGATTTAAAGGAAAAAAAATAGTATGAATAAAATTTTATGTTTATCGCTTTTATTACTTTCGTTAACGGCTTGTAATAAAATTAATAATATCATGGACGGTCTAGAAGCCACTCCAGGTAAGTTGGATAAAACTCAACAAAGTATGGATGAAACCAAAGAGAAACTAAGACTGGCAACTCTTTTGGAAACGGAACGTGAAATCTTAGAAGAGCGTAATATTGAAAACATCATTCCTATTCCAACGGGCATGATGGCGCCAGCATTGAAGTTTTCGGAAAGCGCAACTCCTGAAGAGTTGGTTCGTTTAACTGACGTGTGGTTAACGGGAATTAATAAAGTCACCGTGTTAGGTGGTTTTGATGCTGATGGCAAACCTTTGACTCCAACCGCAGAAACTTTGAATAAGGACTTTTTTAATAAGGCCGGAAAACTTTACGGATTGATGGCGATTGCGGGATTAACTCCGCAAGAAAAAGTGATTCAAATTGTTCACGAGCAATTAGAAAAGAAAAACTACTACACGGCTACTTTGAACTTCCTAGCCTTACGTGGATACTTTCTTTCAAAGATCTTGCTAAAGGAAAAGTACTTCAGCAAACACGCTGATTCTGCTGACTACATTGAAACGACGATTAAATATTTAAAGTATTTGAATTATTTAAATGAATTACCGATTGAGGCTTATGGGGATGGAGCTTTACGTATTTCGACATCAGGAATTTTTCCTAATATCTATAATTTAGATTTCGAAATGCATCACGGCGTTCTTATTAACAAAGAAGAAAAAGTGATCGATTCGGGAGTTCTTGAACTAGTTCCCACCCACATGCAAGAACTTTGGGCTGAAGCCGCTCGCATGCAAACAACTTATGTAGATGAAGTTCACACTACAGTTGACGGAGTTAAGTCAGTGACTGCAAAGGCTGAGTTACAGAGGCTTACCGCTACAGCTAAGGCGATCAACATCAACTTGAGCCGCTGGGGTTCAGACTTAAAAGTTGCGAAACCGTAATTCGTTGTGAAGATTCTTTTAGGGCTGATTATTAATAGCCCTGCACGAAAAGAGACCGGCTAAAACCGGTCTTTTTTTTTGTGTTTTTGCCGGCAGCAAATTATTTGTTCGAACGCAAAGCACAGGTGCTGGAATTAAAACCGCCAGTAAATAATTCTACTGTTCCAGCATCACGGGCTTTGTTGATGATGCTGGCTGCGGCTCGCTGAAAACTCCCGCTGTCTACATAACGTAAATGATTTCGATATTCTGAATCTGTAGGACAACGACCAAAATAAACCGAAAAAGCATGAGTGATCAACTGTT
>JAYSSX010000453.1:0-4083 GCA_043720315.1 Pseudobdellovibrionaceae bacterium
CTCTATGCAGATTTGCGCCGGTCAATGAGGCTTTCACGGCTTTAAAACTGACTAGGTAGTGATCTGTAAACGAAGTTCCTAAATGTGCGCCCGCATTTGTTTCGTATGAAAACAGAATATAATTGCACTTCTGTGTTGGAGTCGACCAACCATAATAGTTAAAAATAAATTCTACCATCCTTTGCGGACTATGGATCGACCAATCATCAAAAAACATTTGTGATTTTTGCCCACTGGTTCCGGAAGATGTTAGATTTAAAATTATTCTACTTTTGTCGACCGAAACCGTTTCATGCGTCTTAAAAAAGATAGCGGGAAGAAACGGAATGTTCGCACAGTCTAAGACCGTTTTTAAATTCTTTATGTCAAATTTCTTAATTTCCAAATATCTTTCATAGAAGGGATTTCTCTTTTTATGCCAAGAAATATTCTCTTTCATAGCTTCGACAAAAAGTGAGTTTGAGTTTTCTAATAATTGATATGGCTCGGACTGCTCACAAAGTAATTTTATATTTATAAGTGTCGGATCCGGTAATATCGGTTGTTCAATGACTGGCATGAACAACCTCCAAACTTTGCAAAGCTTGTTTTTCCCAAATTTTAACATACTGATCGATAAACTTTTTAAATGAGCCGTCCAAAAAAATACCTTCAAAATTCAGACTTTCAAAAGTTCTAGATAACAGAACAAAGTCAACGAATCGCCCGTTTTCCTTTGGTAACATTGCTGGATATAGTGCTGAGGGAATAAAATGCAACTGTAACATTGTTTCCAGCGACAACCGATCGTTAATCGGTATTAAGCACTCGACGTAAGAAATGTCACTCCATCGCAACTCTGAAATCAGACAGCCTAATTCCAATTTTACATCTTTAATTGATTTGTTACAGGCCAAGATAGCGCTATATCTGTCCTTATGATTGACATGCATGTAAACTTCTAAATCGGAATCTCTAGATGTCATTAAAAAGTTAGGCTTATGAAAAGGATAGTATCTGTCATACTTATTTTTAAAAACGTTTGAAAATCTTTTTGCCACAAAAGTAGGGGCATCTATCTTTTCGAATACATGCTTAATCTTTGGCCCCTTTTGAAATACAACTTCTGTTGCCGAAAAATCAACAGGTAAATTAATTTCTGGATTTTCGTTAATTATTCCGTAAATCTCTTTTAATTCTAGGGGAACCGTATCTGCATACAACCTATCGACTAATACACCGTCGCGATACCGGATAAACAATGTCAACGTCTCAAATTCTTCGATAAAATGCGAATTTGGAAAAATTCCCATCGGCAAAAATCCATTTTTCAAAAAGACTTTTTGCGGCCCAATTGAATTTGTCCTCGTCGTCGCATAAACAGAGTTTGGACATTCGGTAGAAGAGAAAACTTCCGAACAGGCAAACTTAAGTATTTGCGATCCTAGTCCCAAACTTTGAAAGTCAGGATGTACAACCAATGCCACAACGTGTCCTAAGTCCACATCACTATCAATCTGCACGATCAATGACGCCACTGGTTTACCTGTAGCGGGATCTCTTACGACAAACCAATAATCTTTTTTAGACAGTATTAACTGCTTTGCCGCCTCAGGATCAGTGCCATAGCTAATGGGATAACTATTCCCATAAACCATGTGATACAATGAAATGAGAGAACCGATGTCGCTCACTTTTGCCCGGGTCACCTCAAACGAAGTCGTCATTTTATTTTCCAAGTCTTTCCTCACATTTTTAATCTTTTTACAAAAACCGGGCCAATTCCTAACAGCAAAACAAAAACCAAACTAATTAGTGAAACAATCTTCCCTAAAAGTACCCATTGATCTCCTGTGGAGGTTAATACTGCGCCAAATACAACAAGCGAGATAGGAAGCGACGCCGTGCCAATCACATTGACGTAATTCATCACTAAAGAAAGCTCGCTTTCTATTGCCCGTTTCTGAAACAGGTCCAAAATCATTACGTTTGCTAATGAAAGAAAAAAACCTAGCGTAAATAATCCTACCGTACCGAATGTCAGAGATTTAGAAAAACAAAATCCAATAAATCCGATGGAATTCATTATCAGAAACGCAAAAATCTTTTTAAAACTTGTTTTGCCAGAATATCGAGTCGAGGCAAGAATGCTACCTATCAACGAACCCAACGCTAAAAACAATTCCATGATACTTACTGTTTTAATTGTACCTAGATAAATTTTGTTTGCGTAAAGTGGGATCAACACCAGCAGAGGCCCTAAAACAAGGTTTAAAAAAAGAAATCCAACTAATAAATAGACAATTAAAAAATCTCTCTTACCCACACTTCCAATCGAAGGCCTTTTTTGTGGCACTTCCAACGAATGCTGATCTGACTTCTGTTTCACTACAATTCCAACTTCTAAGAACCAGGCCAAAAGATAACTCAAACCGTTTACTAACATCAAAATTTGAAATCCAAAAAAATAAAATAAGCTAGTAGAAATGACTGGCGCAACTACATTGGAAAATGCAGTCACTGATTCAATTTGCGCCATTAACTTTCTTTTTTCATCTTCAGTATTAAAAAGCAACGAAGGAAGAACAAACATGGCAGGATTAAAAATAGCAGTAAAAAAGTTAATAAAAAAATAGATTCCAAAAAGTGAATAAAGCCAGGTCGGCTGCCACTCGCCAGAAAAAAACACCGATGCAACGATTAGTACCACCGCCCTGGCCAAATCCGAATATATAACAGACTTTAAAGCCCCGAAATGATCAATAAGACCTGGAGTCCATCTGAAAAGCAAAAGATGTGGTAGTGAAGCCGCCGCAACAAACCATGCCGCCCACTGCGGCTGCGCATGCACTGCCAAAATCCAAAGGGAGGCAATCATCATTAAACGATCGCAGGTTTGCGAAATTCCCTGTGCAAGAATAATCTTTAGCGGATTCATGTATAAAATTGACCTTTGCGGCTACTATCATCAATTGAACAACAGCCGTCAATAATCTTTAATTTCTGATGTTTTGCATTTAGTTAACAAACCGCCCAGCTCAATATGACATAACTTTTGTCAAAATGTCCCGTTTATGACCCTAATTACAACTGCAGCTGATACAAAAACCATCCGGCGATGTAATTCTACTAAAGACCTGCGACCGGTAAAATTTCGATTAGACTAGATCTTTATCGAAGTCGTCACTTTACCGAACTTTAAAGATATGATAAAAAATAAATGCTTTGCAATAGCCCTGTTTTCACTCAGCTTCGCCCTCTCTACGGTTGCCGGTGATCTTTCTAATTCCGAATTAATTATTTTGGAACTAGCATTCAAATTAGGCAAACTTGAGTCAAAGGAAAACTTGCCCAATGTGTTTTTGTTAGAATGATCAACCGCAAAGGCGAGATCTTTGACCAAAAGAAATTTACTAAATACGCTGAAATCGAAAATCTTGATCATTCTTTTGATGAACTTAGAATCAATCATTTTATCCGGGAACCTGCTGAAGCAGATAAAAAATCGCTAACTTTTTTCTTAACAAAACCGCAGCTGATCAAATGGTGCTCGCTTAATGAAGTGGGCTTGTCAAAATCAGCGTCCCGCGATGAATTAGTCATTTCTGCTCAATTGCATTTAAATCAATTGAAGATCGGTAATCTTCCGGTAAAAAATTTAGTCGTGCAACAAAAGACGGAAGAGCTAGAATACATTCTTTTTTTATTTTTTGGTTCCATTCAAAAGACGTTGACCCTTTATACCCTGCGCGACTTAGGAATCCGGCAATCCGAAACTTTGAAGACAAATTTTGTTCCGCGATTTAAATCCACAAAAGAAGTTCAAGAAGAATATTTTTTCATCAAGGCCCTTAATATGCCTTGAGCTGAAATGACTGAAACTGAAATCCAGGACCTTTTTAATCATGCCAAAAGTTATTCTGGTTTAAATAGAAGTACCCAGAACCTGAAAGATGAACTGCTTTTTCAGTTTGGCGAATTTTGGAACGAATCTAACGCTGAGCAAGCTATCGAATCTTATCAGTTGTCCTTTTCCGTAAAAGCACGCGAAAGACTTGCACGACTTCTTTACAAGTTGGCCCGCATTGCCGAATGCCAAAACAT
>JAYSSX010000454.1:0-5537 GCA_043720315.1 Pseudobdellovibrionaceae bacterium
GTCTATGATGGAACAGTCGAAGGATTTACCGAAAAAACCGATATAGCGCAAAAAATTACTTTCTCGTTGAAGGAAAAATTAAGTTCTGATTTCGAAGTGAACGGCCAGTTATTAAAGGCGGGTGCGCAAAGTTTCGGACTATCGGCGAAAACGGAAGACTTGGCTATGGCATTGACCAAAGTTCTTACCTTGCCAAATGTCCATGATTTAAAAATTGAAGAGGTCGATTTTGAAGAGGTCATTCATACGTTTTTACAAACGGAATCTCGCGTTCGCAAAACTAGCCATACAGTCTAGTGTTGAGTACCGATTTAACTTTGTAACTGACGTCTTTTTTGCTCCGATATTTGCTGTGATTATCGAAATCACCTTGTGGATGTCATTGTTTACGGTTTCGGGAAATGAAACTATTGGTGGCTTTGATAAAGCCCACTATCTTTCTTACGTTTTATGGGCAGCATTCATTGCGCGAATTACAAGTAACTGGATGTATGAATTTCGCATGAGCGATGAAATCGAATCTGGATCTATTAATGGTTTGTTAGTTCGGCCTTTTAGTTTCTTCGAATATTACCTGACCCAATTTTACAGTTACAAATTATGGATAGGAATAATTTCGCTGGCTTTACCTTTTATTTGTATTTATATTTTTGATTTGCCCACAGATTTAAATCGGATTTTCATTTCGATCATTTTGGTTTTATATTACTTGGTGTTAGTCCACCTGATTAGTTTTTGTGTTAGCTGCGCAAATTTTTATTTCAACAAAATCAGTTCTTTAACTGTGGCAAAAAATATATTTATTGGAATGATCTCGGGGGAAATTGTGCCTTTAGATCTATTTCCCGAGCCCTTTCGAACATGGACTTTGAAATTACCTTTTGCAAATGCAGTGTATACTCCGATTGGCTATATCACGGGACGTGTTCAGATAGATCAGGTTTACTACGGTTTTTTTTCGAACACTCTGGGAATTCTATTTTTTGCAATATTAGGCCAACTGATGTGGCATAATGGGATGAAAAAATATGTCGGTACTGGCGCATGAAAAATTTATTTTTCACAATAGCCAAATATTTGCGAATTTACCGAGCCCTTTTTAAAGCCAGTTTTATCGCTGACCTAGAATATCGGGCGAACTTCGCGATAAGAATTGTTACTGACGTCTTTTGGTATGCGGGACAAATCATTACTTTCGAAGCCTTATTCCAGCATACAAAACTAATTGGTGGATGGAACATCTATCAGATGCGAGTGTTTATTGGTGTCATCTTTTTGGTGGATGCTGTGTATATGGTTTTGTTTCATGATAATATGGACCAGGTCAGTGAAAAAGTCCGTAAAGGACAAATGGATTTGTTATTGGCGAAACCGGTGAATTCGCAATTTATGGTCAGTTTGTATCGGGCTTCCACAGCACTTATGGGAAATCTTCTGATCGCGGCAGGATGGTTAACTTATGCTTTATATACGTTGCCGGATTTTTCGGCCATTCGTTTACTTTGGCTGATTTTAGTGATTCCGTCCGGAATTTTTACTTTATATACAATTCGATTTGTCATTGCGACAACAGCTGTGATTTTTACTAAGGCCGATAGCATTCAGTATCTTTGGTACAACTTCTATCGCCTTGGAATGCGCCCGGATCGAATTTACCAACCTTGGCTAAGGTATTTCTTAATGACTTTTGTGCCGGTGTCTTTAATAGCCAGTGTTCCCGCTAAATTCTTATTAGAAACCCCTTCTATAGAAAGCATTTCATTTATTCTAATAGTTCCATTATTGTTTTTCTGGGCTGGCCACAAATTTTGGCTGTATGCCCTATCCAAGTATTCTTCGGCCAGTTCTTAAATTTTATCGCTTTTTAGGTTAAAATTCGGTGCCGTCAATTAAAAAACTTTGCGCCTAAGTGCTTTTGGTTTAAAACAATCGAGTCGCATTTTACGACTCATCACTAATCAAAAGGGGAATTTATGTTAAATTTGAAATGGATCTTAGCGAGTATTTTACTAATTGGAAGTGCTTCTGCATATGCGCAGCAGTCTTTAAATCCGCAGCACATGCAGTGTTTAGGTTCGGTAAGCAATTACGAATTACTAACTGAAACTAATCGTCGTATGAGTAATAACAACAATGGTGGTGGCTGGGGCGACAATGGCCAACAACAAAATCTTTTGATCGTCAGCTGTAATTCGTACCAACTAGTGATTAACACTACCAATATGCAAACGGGACAGTCTAATGACCAGACTTTTACTTTGGGAACCTCAAGTCAGTGTAATGAATTGGCTGCGAAAATTAATACGATTAAAAATTCGCAATTATATTCAAATAAAATTGTCGGAGTCTGCAATTCGTATCAATTGCAAAAATTCTTGATCGACACAAGTATGACGGTAAAACAATTACCAACAACCACTTACGGAACTTCTTCACAGTGCCAAGTGGCAGCCGATCAGTTAAACGGAAATTAAATTTAATCTCTCAAATTCGTGTTAAAAAAAACGGAATCTAAGATTCCCTTTTTTTAACGTCTGATTTCGGACACTTCTGATATATCAAACCGTGATTTTTTGGCGTTTGCCAATTTGTCTTCGGGATGACGAATTCCATAAGCAATCGCGGCTACTGTCATAAAAGGGGTTCCATTCAGCCCTAATATCTCGTCAAATGCGCCCGGATTTAGGCCTTCCATAGGACAAGCATCAATCCCCATCATTCCAGCAACAGCCAACGACTGCCCCATGGCAATATAAGATTGTTTGGCTGCCCAATTCTGAATGGTCGCATGGCGTGGACCCGTAACTAGGTCCCCCATCATAGCGGCCTTAAAACCAGCTAGGGTTTCTACCGGTATTCCGCGAGTTTTAGAAATGCTTTCTAAATATTTTTGAATATAACCTTCGGTCATATCTCGCAAATGAGTTAGTACGACAAACATCGAACTATCAGAAACTTGCGATTGGCCAAACGCTTTTTCGCGTAATTTACCTAACAGTTCTTTATTTTCAACTACAATAAATTTCCATGGCTGCAAACCGTATGAAGATGGAGACAATCGTAAAGACTCTAACACAGCATTTTTTTGTTCTGCCGTTAAAGGCTTCGAAGGATCAAACTTTTTAACTGCGTAACGCCAATTTAAGGCTTCTAAAAGACTTTTTATAGAGTGTGACATATTCAACATCTTCCTGGTCTTACCAACCTAAAATATAAGCGAACATTAACGGAGCAACAATGGAAGCATCGGACTCAACGATATACTTTGGAGTATTGATGGCCAACTTGCCCCAAGTGATTTTCTCATTCGGAACAGCTCCAGAATAAGAACCGTATGAAGTTGTAGAATCTGAAATCTGACAGAAATAGCCCCAAACCTTAACATCAGTTTGTTCCATATCTTGATGTAACATAGGAACCACACAAATAGGAAAGTCACCAGCAATACCACCACCAATTTGGAAAAATCCAATTTCTGACTTCTTCTGTGTAGCCATATACCACTCAGCCAGAGACATCATATAATGAATTCCCGATTTCATCGTATTCGCGCTTTTCACACTTCCTGTCATTACGTGACTGGCAAAAATATTGCCAGTTGTTGAGTCTTCCCAACCAGGAACAACCATTGGCAAATTCTTTTCTGCTGCCGCCAACAACCAACTGTTTTTAGGATCAATTTGATAGTGTTTTTTCAGCGAACCATTCAATAAAATTTTGTACATGTATTCATGCGGGAGATAAGACTCACCCTTTTTTTCGGCCTCTTGCCAAACACCTAAAATCGCATCTTCGATACGTCGAATCGCTTCCATTTCTGGAATGCAAGTGTCAGTCACACGATTTAAATGCCGATCTAATAATTTTTGCTCATCTTCAGGAGTTAAGTCGCGGTAATTAGGAACACGAACGTAATGATCATGAGCAACTAGATTGTAAATATCTTCTTCTAAATTCGCACCAGTGCAAGAAATCGCATGAACTTTATCTTGGCGAATCATTTCAGCCAAAGATAAACCCAATTCGGCGCTGCTCATGGCTCCAGCTAGCGTCACCATCATTTTGCCACCTTTGGCAATATGCTCATTATAGGCAATAGAAGCATCTTTCATCGCCGCTGAATTGAAATGTCGATAATGATGATCGATAAATTGACTGATAGGACCCTTTGCCACTTTAACTCCTCTGTCTAGCCAAGGCTTTTCGCCTATGGCATATAAAATGAAACTCATTTTTTATTTCTAATTAGATCTATGATCAAGTGATTTTTATATTAACTCTAGAATAAAGAAAGACTGTCGCCTATGACCCAGTTGATCTGCGCGATGGCCGAAAATCCTGAATCATAAAAATCAGACTGGTAGGTCCCCGCACCGACTGTGTAACCGAAGTTTTCAGTTTGTGACTTGTAGATCCCATAAACCGCCTGATTTTGGACTTCATTCTCTTTGGCTTGGGCCCCTCGAAAAGCAATTCCGTAAAGGTCTTTGTCTTTTTTGTAACCTAAAATAAATGAGGTAATGCTGATTTCATCATTATCAGGAAGTAATACAAAATTTTCAATTTCGTCATAGAAAGCAATCGAAGAAGCCTTGTTTTTAGTCTGAACTATTTGAAAACTGGGCATAAAAACAAACTCGTGATAGGCCAAACCAATTTTCAGAAATGTTTTTTGACGACTGATTTCGCCCATACATTCAATGACGTCGCAATCATACTTCATTTTTCTTTTAATAAATCGAAAGGTAGAATTCTGTGCATAACCCAGTTCTATAAAACTGACTGGACTTAAACTGACTGCGCCCTCTAGCATCCCCTGAGTCGCCACGTTAAATCGGGCCGAAGCAAAACCATATCCCATTGGGTTATTAGTGTCTGCATTACCCCATAACAACCAATCTTCTTTAATCTGCGCTTCAATTGATCCGCTACTCGGGTAAGTGCGTGCTGCACCGACGACGCTGGATTGGTAACTAAACGCTAAGCGGGCAAAAAAGAATATAAAAACTATAAATAAAAATCTCATTTTGCTTCATCTTCTTTTCTGTTCAACCACTCTTTAAAATGATGTCTAAATACGACCGCTAAATAAATCGTGCTGACTAAAACGATCAAAAAACACATGCCGAAAAATAAAATGATACCCATTAATTCAGGCCTCTCGTCGTTTCATGAAACGCATCTTTAACGGCTACTTTTGCGGCGGGAAAATGCTCTTTAATCGTCTTTAAAACCGAACGATCAATCAGTTTTTCAACCACATGCGCAGCCATAAATAAGCCAAAAGTCCCTGTGACAAAACTAGAAGTTCCATAAATTACTCGACGACGATCGCAAGAATGCTGATTATTCTGCCCCTGCGGACAAACGCACTTGAAACCTTCGCCATTATCATAAGTTAAATCTTCCGGTGCCAAAGGTGCTTCATCACTAAAAACACAAGGAACTTCAAAAGTTCCTTTTTCCGGAAAACCATATTCACTTCGTAATATTTTTCTTAACTGATGAGCCATCGGATCAGTATGAGTTTGCGATAA
>JAYSSX010000455.1:0-1738 GCA_043720315.1 Pseudobdellovibrionaceae bacterium
CCAGCAAGTTGATGCGTTTCAATCGGCAGGGTGAGGTCTAAGCCATATTTTAGTAGAATTTCAAAGAGTACATCTTCACTACTACGGTCTGTTTTTACGATGTTTGCAGATTCAGCTAAATCGGTAGCAAGTGAATCAAAATCAGCGTCCCAAGGATTTAGGTTGCTGGAATCTAACTTAAAAGCTTTAAAGCCTAAGTCGCCTTGATGCGATTTATTAGTAGCCTTTAATGTTTCAATAGAACGTCTGATTCGCTCCTTGGATAACTCAGAAAGATTTTCTGGTTTATTAAGGGAATTTAAGAATTTTTTTGCAGATAGTATTTTTTCTTTATGACTCGAATCTCTTGCATTCGCCTCATTTAGAAGCTCAGGCAACTGAACCATAATAAATTTTTGTTGCCAATTATTTTCAACATTATTCTTTAATATTGCATCGGCTGTTGTTGATGAACCTGCAAAAAAATCCAAAATTAAATCATCATTTTGAGTGATGAATTTAGAAATATATTGGATTAGAGTAGTTGGCTTGGGATAGTCAAAATAGTCGCCATCTAACAATTCCTCAAGTTCAGAAGAAGCGTTCTCATTAGTTCCGACCCCAGAACTTGGTTTGTCAATTAAAGGGCTCGTATATTTTTCTTTTATAAAGTTATTAGGTCGTTTAAAGCCATCCTCGTCCCTAATAAATCTTATAGATAACAGATCAGACTTGATGATAAATGTCGTGCCTTTACTAATTTCTTCATCAAGGAAGCTCTGAGTCCATTTAAACTCACCTTTTAATCGAAAGTCTACATCTGAGTATCCACTCTTAAGATTAATATCATCTAGCAGCTCAACTCTGTCTGGCTTTTGAGCTTTTAATTTACCATCTGAAAAATTTCTAGGCGAGAAAGTAACCTTCTCTTTTGGAAAATAAAGTTCGGCTACATTGTTGCCTGAGTTTAATAATGGTTGATCACCACCATCTAGTGCTTCGCCAATGTATTTATAAGCATTTTTGTTTTTTTCGTAACATAAGATGTACTCATTTGTTTTTCTTGACTTAGTTGACAGGGCAGGCGGTGTGGACGTTTTGACCCATGAAAAAACTTCAACAAAATTATCTTCGCCAAATATCTCATTCATAATGCTTTTTAGATTAGAAAATTCATGAACTCCAATCGAAATGAATATCGCGCCCTCTTCAGAAAGTAGGTTTCTTGCCAACTTCAGGCGTGGATACATCATATTTAACCAGTCAGTATGATAACGCCCTGATGACTCGGTATTTGTCCCAATTCTTTTTCCTGATTCTACTTGCCCTGTGAGCTCCAAATAGTTTTTAACATTATTGTGAAAGTCGTCTGGATATACAAAGTCACTACCCGTGTTATAAGGTGGATCTATATAAATCATCTTCACCTGTTTGTGATAGCTCTTTTGTAGTAGCTTAAGCACTTCAAGGTTGTCGCCTTCAATAAACAGATTTTGCGTGGTATCCCAATCAACACTATCCTCTTTGCATGGCCTGAGTGTGCCTGTACTTGGAGTTTGGGCAAGTCTGCGCGCTTGGGCTTTGCCATGCCATGTAAAGCTGTAGCGCTCTTCGGCTTCTTCAAGCTCTTCGCCTAGCAATGCTTTTAGCGTGTTAAAGTCAATTTTGTTTTCGGTGAGTATTTCTGGGAACAGCTCTTTAAGCTTAGCAATGTTATCTGCCACTATATCCATACTTTTACCTGATAGTTTTTCCATTG
>JAYSSX010000456.1:0-6823 GCA_043720315.1 Pseudobdellovibrionaceae bacterium
GATTGGCAATTTGTGGCAGATCGTAACGTGGTATGTTGGTAGAAGATTTATATCTGCTTTTAAAGAGACAGCTTCTAATTTGGTTACGAATATTTTGCACGAAATTATATCGTTCTTGAGCTTTTTTGTCAGATAACCAGCCACTCCAGTCGTCGCCGTCCATCACGCGTTTTTTATATTCTGGTGTCACTAAATTGCCGTAAAACATTTCGCCGTAACAGATAGAGTATCTGGCATTTTGCGTGTCGATACCAAAATAAAGTTCGAAGTCATCTGAGTAAGTGGGCTGATAATAGAAGCGGTGCCAGATTTTTTCCCTGAGGCCCTGTCCTTTTGGAGAAACTAGTATTTCAATTGTGTTTTTTTGTCGTTCAAATACTAAAGTTTCTGGGTAAGCAGCATCGGTACAGTCTGATAATACTTCTTGGATTTGCTCCTTAGTAGGTGGGCGATATCCTGGTCTGCTGTCATCGTCTTTGTTATAAATTTTGCACGCGTCTGCCATTATAGCCGTTAACTTTTCTGCTTTTGATCCATAAACCGAGGAAGGTTTTGCATCACACTTTAAACAAGAATTGATATTTTGCTCAGTACATTGACCGCTTCCAGTAATTGGCGGAGGAGTTGGTGTTGGAGTATAAACTGGTGTCGGCGTTGGCGTCATCGTCGGTTTTGGTGTCGGAGTCGGTGAATACACTGGTGGAGGAGTTGGTGTCGCAACAGGCGTCATCGATGGAGCTGGCGTCGATGTTGGGGTTGGGGTCATGATGGGCGTTGCAACCGGAGTAGGCTTTGGAGGTGGGTCATCATAATCATCAACGATGTTCGTTTTTTGGTTTCCGGCAACTTTTTGAAAGTTAACCTTGTTACATCCCATTAAAAAAAGGCTGGATGTAATTAATGATAATAGAATAATTTGCGTCATAGTAGACCCCCATTAATATCAGTTTGCTATTCTTGTGCCTCTCAAATTTCGCCGTAGACCTTGGTCTAGCGGGTAGTTAGGTCGCTAATATAATAGAATTTTTTTTAAAAATATTTTTATGTAAAAGTGAAAAAAAAATGTAAGAGTGTAAAATATTTGGGATTGTCATTTTTCTTTACGATTTAGTTCGAAATACCAAAAAGCCCATCTTTAGTACGCTAGATCTGAACATAAGAAGTGGAAAAAATTTTTACATTTTTTTGCAACTTATCTTTTTTTTTAAATTTTTTGTCGATTTCACAGTGAAAAAAAAGTTTTATTGTAAAATTACTGATCTTTTTTGTTCGCTCCTCTGGAAAGAAAGGAAAAAATAAAAATAGGTAAAGAGCCTATCGCGAACGAAAAATTAAATAATTCGAAACATAACAACAGGCCGGTTAAAGGTTTTCGCATCTTAAAAGACATGTAATAAATCATACTTAAAGCGAAAAATTCATAGGAACTTATCGAAGTCCAGCCGTGAATAAGTGGGTATAAGTTTAAACCCAATAAAGTTCCAATAACTAAACTGATCGTAAACTCTCCTCCAGCAAATCCAGCAGCTAAGCAAAGTGCTGATAATCCATATTTGATAAGTCCGCTGTAGGAGGATTGACTGCTGGCCCATTCCGGATTTTGAAAGGTTTGTTTCAAAATATCCAAACTTAAATTTCCATAATCATAAAGATCAAATGTATAAAGTAAGATCATATACAAAGCGGCTAGTAAAAACATTTTTAAGTAAGGAAACAGTGATTTCTTTTGAAGAAGTTCTGTTGCTTTTACTAAAATATAAAAAAGTAGGGCCAAAAGAACTTGGATAGCTATCGAACTGAAACTAAAATTTAAATTATATAAAAAGCCATCGAACTGTAATCGATCCTGAATAAAAATTGTACCGAAGAAACTACTGCAAAAAGCGCTAAGTATTAATAGTATTAAAAATGAGATTTTTTTTCCAGGAAGAAGGCCTTCTTCGCTTACGAAAGCCAGAGCAGAAAGAGGTTGGCCCAGCGTAGCAGCGAAGGCGCTAGAGGCCCCAAAACTAGGAAGCCAATCCTTTAAGGCAGGTGAACTCATTGAGTTCGAAATTTTCTTTCCGATATTTTTACCAATTAGAATAATCGTATGTTCTCGCCCCATGCTTGCGCCGAACATGTGCGAAAGAAGAGTAGTGATCACGAGCATAAAATTAGATTTTATTCGGTACTGATTCTGGTTTAAAAATACGATCAATAATCCTACAAAGGGAAAAAAGAAAATCAGTTGGTGGTGATACTGAAAATAAGCAATACAATAATTTAATCCAGTGTAAAAAACCAAAGAAGTAACCGTGGAAAAAAATACGGTAAATGCAACAGCTAATAAATTCATATGTGTACTTTTAAGGGTTCGGACTCCAACAAACTGGCCTTTGCACAGGCAAATAAAATGAGGGCGGCTCCGGCTATTTGGACAATGCTGACTTTTTCAGATAAAAAAATCAAGGCGAAAACACAAGAAAAAGGAGATTCCAGCAGAAACAGCAGGCTGGCCAAACTTGGACTTATATTTTTTTGGGCTTTTACCTGAAGATAGAAGCCGATCAAAGTAGATCCTATGGTGACTGAAAGCATGCCGATGAGGGGTTTCGTTGATAGATTTGGCAAGGCGTGGATTTTCAGAAAAAAGAAGGAAATAACAGCGATCCAAAAAGATTGGTAAAGATTGAAGTTGAAAGAATTGACTGTTTTTCCGCTAACCATTCCTACGTAAATAATATGCAACGAAGCACAAAACGCACAAATCAGGGTTAAAATATCTCCTTGGTTCAAATCGCTGAATTTAATTTCCATTATTAGTCCGGTGCCAATCAGTGCAACAACAACGTAAATCCAGTGACGTTTATCCAGTTTTGTTTTTAGGAACAGATTTGATAAAGTAGGGACAATAATTACATACAGGGTTGTGATAAATCCACTTTTTGTTGCTGTCGTGTGTAAAAGTCCTTCCGTTTGAAAGTACATAGTCAATCCTAACAGTAAACCAGAAATTAAACCGTTACGAAATTCTATTTTGAATTGGGCTAAGGAAGTACGAATAAAAATAGCACCTAATAAAAAAGCGCCAGAAAATCTATAGAAGATAATTTGAAAAGTATTTAATTCTTGAAGTGCCCAAACCGTTGCTACAAAGCCAAAACCCCAAAAAAGAGTCGCGACTAAAATTTCAATCAAAGGCCTCGGTGAGTATTTTTGTTTTATCAATTCCGTCCTGCTCAATCAATTTTTGTTTTACTTCTTTTATCATATTGCCATTGCCACATAAATAAAAAGTTGTTTCTATATTTTTATAATCAAAGTCGCCCAGAAAGTGCTGTATATAACCTTTTTTGCCTTTCCAGTCTGCGGCTGGTTGGCTAAGTACAATATCGTAAGAGAAGTTTTTTAAAGTTTTTTTAATATCTTCTAATTCATTGAGTAAGTAAATTTCAGATTCATTTCTTAATCCGAAAAGCATTTTGTATTTCAAATCGGGAAAAAGTTCCTTTTTAGAGTTCAAATAACAAATGTGTTGGGAGATTCCGGTGCCGGTATTTAAAAAAATAATCTGCTCTGTCGGTGGTTCTTTAAAGAAAACTCGGCCAAATGGTCCTGTCATAGTCAGGGTTTCATCACCTTTCAATGCCCACACATAAGTCGAGGCCACGCCTTTGTCTACGTACTTAAAAAGTAATCGAAAGCCAGCATGATTTCGATCATCTGAAGCGATAGAGTATGCTCTCAGAGCGGGTTTTTCCGGTTGGGGAACGTGTAACATCACAAACTGACCAGCTTTAAAGTGAAAACCATCTGCATTTGTCGACTCGATAATCAGTTCTCTCACGTTCGGGGTATGGTCTATAATTTTCGATATTTTCATCTGGTAGATAGTTCTTGTTGATGACACGTTAAATCCTTGGTTAAACTAAATAAATGGTAATTTGTAAATTATCTAATTGTAGGGAATTGAGCAACATTGATTTGGACGAGAATGAGTAAAATAAATACATTTATTTCTATTTGTTTAATGTGCATGCTGTCTAAGTCGTTTGCCGCAGATCCAGAACTTACAAAAAACCAAAATTTGAGCAAAGAGCCCAAACTCGCTGCCGGGTCACTGTCTGATATTGAAAAGGAAGATTTCTCAATTCCGCTGCGATTCGAAGTATTGGGCGGAGGCGTTGATATGCCGCCTTTGCAACTGGAATACGATTTGGAAACCAGCAAAGGAAAATCTCTTTCCATTGGCGGGAATAGTTTTGAGGAGTCCACTTTTTTCGTCGCATTATTGCCGACTTCCAAATTGGACAGCCAGTTAAGCCGTGTCATGGGAAGAGAATTAGCGACAGAATATAGTTTCATCATTAACTGGCCAGTGTATTTGTTGCCTGAAGGCACCTTTGAGTTGATTTCTAGAAGTGGAAATGTGTTGTGGAGTTTCGATATTAATGATCGAAAAAAGAAAGAATGGAATACTCAGTTAGAAGACTGGAAAGTAAAGTTAAAGAATAATAACGTATCCGAAGTCTATTTCACAAAGGCAACGCTCTTTAAAACTTCTTATGGAATTAGAAACGTTAAAGAAAAACAAACTCCACTTTGGGATATAAAAGAACCGTTGCGATTTTGTATTAGCAAATATGAAGGTAATAACCATACACGTATCTGTTCAGTATTTTATGAATTGGCAACAAGTGCTGGTTTATACCAAATGAATAAGTTAAAAAGCACTCCTCAACCACCTAGAGTTATCGTGAATAACGAAGAAGCACCTTTAAAAAATAATTTTGATGTCAGCGCCGGTAAACCAGTTCAGTTTTATTGCGAAATTTCTAGCGGAGCTAGTTTTGAATTCAATGCAATCCCCAGCCAAATGAATTTAGTCGAAATGACCAAAGGAGATGGTAAAAATTTAATTCAAGTTGTGGGTTACGGAGCTAAACCAACACAGGAATACCGATTACTCAATCAGGGAAAAGCCGATTTTTTTGAAAAATATTTTGGCTTTGATAAAACTATTGGTGATTTGCGTACGTTTTGGCGAACTGAATTGAAAATGGATACTCCGTATTTGTTTGTTCCAGGTAATGGCGGGGGCATATTTAAACAAAGATTTGTAATTAACAAGCTGCCGACGGATAAGATTCGTCCTTATGTGCACAAAGATACCGTTGATGGAACTTATATTGACGGAGTTAAGATCTTTGGTTTGAAACCTAAGGCAACAGTTTTAAGTACAAAACAAAATTCAGTGGACATTGATAAAGATGAACAAAAAGAATTTGTTTGGCGGTTCGGTGCCAAAAATCGTGGCCAAATGAACCGAAGTTACCTGACAGTTAAAGATGAAGAAGGTAATTCGTTCAAGGCTTATTATGAACTTTACAAGGGATTTCCGCGGGAAATCAGTTTGCGTCTTTCCGGCGTGTATGGAACCAATAAAAATCTTATTTTAAATGGGGAGTTCGCCTTCAATTATTGGTTTGAAGACCTTCTTTCGTGGTCACAGTTCTACATTTCTCGCCATCGATGGGGTGTCAGCGTAAAGTATTTCCAAAGTTTGAATAATTTAAAAATCGGCACTTACGATTCGAAAATTACCAATTTTACAGCTGATTTAAAGTATCGTTTTAATCCTGGATTGTGGAATCGTGATGAGTCTTGGGGTGCTGTATTTGGTTTTCAAAAAGTCACTTATTCGATCTTCGACACGCCAACCGTTGGTGCCGGTGTCTTTTGGGCTCGATCAATGCCCAAAGTATTCGATGACATTTTTAATCTTCTCCCAATTTTTCGATATCCTAAGTGGGTGGATCTTGAATTTATTTACTACATCACTCCTTTGAAAACAGGATATGCGGCCAGACAGCCACCTTCGGGATATGGCAACTGGGCACTAAATTTCCATGGTAAAGTGATGTGGACAGATTCCTTTTTTGGCGAGGGCGGCTTCGGTATGCGCCAGATTGATTTAATCAAAGACATTTATAATACGGTTGATGGAGTATATGTTACTAGAACTAGTTTACGATTCACCTCTTTATACGGTACTGTCGGTATCGGATATAATTTCTAATTGTCCTACTTTGAGACGGCATAAGTTGGTGGAACTTTATAGGAAGTTCCAATCGTATTTGCTCATAACTAGATGACACCAAGGTCTTGATTAGCACTATGCAGCCTCCCGGATAGTTTTCTTTCGATAGATTTCGTAAAATTCTTTAAGTTTTATTTCGAGATTCTTTTTCAATTCAAATGGATTTAAGGATTCCTTTTCTGCCCGAATGGCATCTTTTTGTTTTTCTGCAATATGGGGGGATTCGATCAGTCTGGTAAATGCTGTTTTTGGCTCGTCATATTTTTTATGGATTATGCCACCTATGCGGACCTTTTCTTTGATTTTCATATTGGGCAGAAAAAAATTTAAAAGTGGATTCCAATAATACTTGTATATGTCATTCATCAGAATAACCAATTCGTCTTCTTCGAAGCGATCATAACCAAATAACTCTCTGACGTGGGTGAAGTTTTTTTGCTCTACATAGCAGTTGTCGTTCTTTTTGTAGGGGCGTGATCTGGTATAGATGATTCGTTGTCCAAATTTTGTAAATTCAAACATAGGTCCGTTCAAAAACTCACTGCCAGAGCCAGCATTTATCGCAAGCAGCTTGAACGGAAGACCCCTTTCAATATCTTTAAAACAATCCCGAACCTTCACTCCTTTTTTAGTTAGCATTGCGCGATTCACAGTCCACGTTGAATAAATGCAGGTTAATGTCAGCGAGCTAATAAATGGCCCTGCTGCAGACGTCCCGCAGTGAGCAACAGTATCGGTCTG
>JAYSSX010000457.1:0-3150 GCA_043720315.1 Pseudobdellovibrionaceae bacterium
CTAGGTATGCGACGGCTACCCTCTCGGCGTTGGCCTTTGTTTTAACGGTGGTCAAGTATCGAACCCTATTTTCGCAGGAGGCTGCACTTTCGCTACTAATTGTTCTTACTGCTTTGAAAATTATGGACTATGAAGAAGATCGAGATCACAAGTTTGTATGTCTGTTGGCTTTTATTCTTCTTATTTTAAAATCTCTATTTTCCTATGAAATTTATTGGCTAGCTCCCACCTTTATTAGTTTTTTTATGGTCTGGGTTTCGTTAACAGATACTCAGATTAATTCAAAATATAAGTTTATGATTCGTCTTTTCCTGCGCAGTTTTCCTATAGCAGCAGCCTTTTTTCTGCTGTTCCCACGATTCGTTGTTCCGTGGGCTATGCAAAGACAGCAGCCGCAAAAGGCATCAGTGGGATTTTCGAATCAAATGAACCCTGGCGATGTTTCCCAAATGGCTCAATCTAATGATTTAGCCTTTAGGATTAAGTTTTTAGGTGTTAATAAGGTAGATCTTTCGCAGATGTATTGGCTAGGATCAGTGCTAAATATTTCCAAAGGACTAGCCTGGAGTGATAATTTAAAACCGATCAATCGCACAAAAGAACCCAGTGAGTTCATAGCCGAAGAAGATCTAGAAAGTAATAAAAGCGTATATCACTACCAAGTGCTGTTGGAACCACGCGAACATGAATTTTTATTCGGTTTGGATTCAGTGATCAAACTTACTTTAGGTAATCGAAGATTGCAGAGATTTTCAGAAAATACATATCGGGTAATGAATGAAAAAAAGAGTTTATCTTATTGGGGATATTCGATATTGGCGGATGATTCGCAAAAAGAATCCTTATTGCCAGCTAAAGAGATTCTTGCTGAAGATTTACATAGCTATTTAGAAACTTCCGAGCTGCCACCGCGTTCGAAAGAGTTCGTTACTCAGATTTTGCTAAAAAAATTAAGTCCTGAACAAAACCTAGAGTTGCTAAAGAAATTTTTCTTAGATGGAGATTTTAAGTACACATTAAATCCCGGTGCCTATAAAACTAAAAACAGTTTAGATGATTTTTTATTTATCCGGAAGTTGGGTTTCTGCGAACACTTTGCTGGCGCTTTTGCTACATTGGCTCGTTCACTGGGAATTCCGACTCGGGTGATGATTGGTTATCAGGGTGGAGAGTTTAATCCCATTGGCGACTACTGGGTGTTTAGGCAAAATGATGCGCACGCTTGGGTCAGTGTTTATTTCAATCAACATTGGGAAAGAGTAGATCCTACAGCATGGATTGCACCACTTAGATTTGAAATTGGCGCCCAGGAATTTTTTAAGCTTTCCGAAAAAGAACGTTTCGAGTTTTCAGGAGATCAGGTTCGAACCCGAATCCAAAATAATTTCCTACTTGATCAAGTTCTCTTTATGTTGGATTCGGTAAACTATAAGTACAGTAGTTTTTTATTGGATTTCGATCAGGAAGGGCAGCGGGTTTTTCTTCAAGAAAACAAAAGAGAAATATTTTTAGTATTACTTATTTTTATATCTCTCATAATCATTTTCTCACTCTTCAAATTCAAAAAACAAGTTCGTCCCAGGTTTTCACAGGTGCAAGTCAATAAGTTAATTAAGACTATTCAGAAACAAGGGCTGTTGAAGTCCAAAGATCAGCCGCCGTTAGAGTTTTTAGACTACGTCGGACGACGCAGGCCAGAACTTAAAAGTCAGATTGATGAGATCTCCCGTATGTATGAAGATGAAATGTATAAGGAGAACCATCAAGATGAAAAATCTAATTCTAGGCATCGCATTTAGTTTTGTTCTTGTTTTCGGCGTTGCTTCGGTTGCGTATTCTGCGCCAACTGCAGGTGATCGAAGTCTTCATGGTCGTTGGACAGGTTGGGCCTATTGGCATTTTCAAGGCAGCAACGAAAAATGCTATTCAAATATTCAATTCTCAGAAAGCACTTCGCAAATCACTCGGCAGCAAGGCGCCGTTGACTGTGATTTTGCGGGACTCAATATGGGTGAAGTTTCATTGCAAAAAGATGGCCTTGGAAATTTACTTTTTGATAGCGAAGTGGTCGGACATTACTCTGAGTTCAAAATGGACTGGGTTGAGTCTTACAGTCCTACGGTAAATGTAGAGGTAACAATTGAGTTGGGCACATCAAAAACGAACCTGAATTACAACGAACGGTGGGTGAACTTGCAAGGCGAAGAAATTTATTTCATCGAGAATCGTTTGTTCAAAAGTCAGCATTAAAGTCTCATATTGAGATATTTCCAGAGATACTCTTAAACTGTTCCTAATGGCGATTAACGAGTCTCGATAATCGCTGTTTCTGACTCAAATAGAGTCGCTGTTTTTAAAGTACTCTGGCTGTTTGTCCGATAAGTTAGCTGATATGGACAATGCTCAAATTCGATCTATTCAATCACTAACGTCTATCCTCCTAATCAGCGTGGCTGCGGTTTTGTCGGCATGTACTTCCGGATTGAATGCAAGGAACACTTCTGGTAGTTCGGATGATGGGGGAGGCGGAGCTACGCCAACTCCGACACCTACGCCGCCTTGTTTTTTTACTCCAACGACAAATATGGCGGCGACTCATGTTATTGGTCAACCCGACATGTTTAGTTCAACCGCGAATCAAGGATTGGTCACACCAACAGCAAAAACAATGGGTGGCCCTGATGGAGTCTCTTTTGCGAACGATCATTTGTTTATTGCTGATGCAACAAATTCTCGATATTTGGTTTATTCGACAGTTCCTACCTCGGACAATGCTGATGCCGAAATGGTTGTCGGACAGTCTTCATTCTCTGCATTTTCTCCGGCTGTGAATTCAAGCACTACTGGCGCCGGTCGAAATGCTGTGTGGACAGGAAGTCAGCTGATCGTCGCTGATGGTTGGAATAATCGCCTTTTAGTTTACAACAGTTTTCCAAATTCAAATGGGCAAGCGGCAGATTACGTAATAGGGCAAACCGATTTTACTGGGAACTCTGCAGGGGTAACCGCAACCACCATCGCATCTTTATACGGCGGGATGAGTGTTCATAACGACAAACTTTGGTTGGCAGATAATGATAACTATCGTGTGATTTCTTACGACTTGCCAATTACTATGAATGGCCAAACGGCCGTATCCGTATTAGGTCA
>JAYSSX010000458.1:0-2868 GCA_043720315.1 Pseudobdellovibrionaceae bacterium
GTTTCGGATTCTAAATCGAGTTCTAGAGTTGGCAAACCCATCGATTCTAATTTGTGATTAATGGCATGTTGGCCTTTACCTTTTTTTCCTAAATCGCCAGCAATTCTTGCGGACATTGCCTTATTTTTATCGGTGCCGTCAGGCAACCAGCCGTGTTTTTTTCCATAGGCGATGGCTTCGCCAATTTCTTCCGTGGCATACTTTTTTTCGGCTAATTTTTTTTCAATTTCCAAAATGGAATGTTCTCGAATAGCCAAAAGATCCATCATTTTGTGGGTCGCAGGTTTACGGAAATACATGATCGGTTGCTCCCTTTTGTAACTCACAGATAAGTACTTAAAAAAGTAATGTAAAAAGGCTAAGTCTGCAAGCGTGGGACGCTCAAATTATGGTGACTTTGCCTAAACTCCATCCGATATTTTATATTATGACTTTTGATTTAAGACCCTTTCTAAAAAAATTAGCTGTGTTCTTTGGTGCGGGTTATTCGCCTAAAGCCCCAGGTACAGTAGGTACTTTAGCGACGATTCCTTTGTACTGGCTGCTGATGCAAGCTGGGCCTTTATTTTACATGTCTTTTGTGGTTTTTTTATTACCTTTGGCTATTCTTGCAGCAGAAGTTTATGAACAGGAAATGCAGCGCCATGACAGTTCTGAGATCGTTATAGATGAAGTTTTAGGCTTCCTAATTACAATGACTTGGCTGCCATTGACATGGCAAGCCGTAACCCTTGGCTTTTTTATATTTCGTTTTCTGGACATACTTAAGCCTTTCCCCATAGGATATTTAGATAAGAAGATATCTGGAGGGCTCGGCGTTGTCGCTGATGACGTGGCCGCTGGAATATTGGGTAATATCTTTTTACAGCTCATCAATAACCAAACGACTTGGTTGCAGATGAAATGGTTTTAAACCATTTTTTTTGCATGTTCAAAGAATCGAACAGATGAATAACTCAGACAGAAAAGGTCAAATGATCCAGGCAAACCTTACGCGTTTAGTAGACGCTTTAAGAAAGCGAAAATGGACATTAGCCACGGCAGAAAGTTGCACCGGTGGTCTGGTTGCTAGTGAAATTGCAAAACTAGCAGGAGTCTCCGACATCTTTCAAGGTTCGGTTGTGAGTTATAGTAACCAAGTGAAGCAAAATGTTCTGAATGTACGAGCAGAAGATTTGAAAACACAAGGTGCGGTGAGTGAATCCGTTGTGCGACAGATGGCTGTAGGAGCGCGAAAAGTTTTGGGTGCCAATGTGAGTGCAGCGATTACGGGTATTGCAGGGCCGACAGGCGGAACCTCTGAAAAACCAATAGGGACTGTATGGTTTGCGGTCAGCGGACCTGACTTTGAAGAGGTAGAGAAAAAACTTTTCAAAGGTGACCGCGAAGAAATTCAAAAGCAATCGGCCGAGTTTGCAATTGAGTTTTTGTTAAAAAATTTAAAGTAATAGATTTTTTAATGAGTTAGATAGGATTTTTAATAAAATGACGCCACTTAAATGGCGCCAAAAAAATATAACAGCGCCAGACATGGTGCTAAAACTTACACAACAGCGCTCACGGGAAGTCTCGTGAGAGTTATAAGGAGATAACAATGGCTACTACAGATAAAATGGATACTAAAATTTTGGCAGAGAAAACCAAAGCCTTAGATTTGGCCTTAAGCACGATTGAAAAGCAATTTGGCAAAGGTTCTATCATGCGTTTAGGAGTGGATGATAAACTGAATAAAGATATCGAAGCGATCAGCACAGGTTCTTTAAGTTTAGATATCGCTTTAGGAATTGGTGGATTGCCACGTGGTCGTATCGTAGAAATTTTTGGCCCAGAATCTTCTGGTAAAACAACAATCGCTTTATCAACTATTGCGCAAGCGCAGAAAAAAGGTGGCGTCGTTGCCTTCGTTGATGCGGAACATGCCTTAGACGTTAATTATGCACGTAAATTAGGTGTCAGAACTGAAGATCTTTTGATCTCTCAACCTGACACTGGTGAACAAGCTTTGGAAATCACTGAAACTCTTGTCCGTTCAGGCGCTATCGACGTATTGGTTGTCGATTCCGTTGCGGCTTTAGTTCCTCGCGCTGAAATCGAAGGCGATATGGGTGACAGTCACATGGGTCTTCAGGCTCGTTTAATGTCCCAAGCTTTAAGAAAATTAACGGCAGCGATCAGTCGCAGCAACACTTTAGTTATTTTCATCAATCAGATTCGTATGAAAATTGGTGTGATGTTTGGTAATCCAGAAACGACTACAGGTGGTAACGCTTTAAAATTCTATTCTTCTGTTCGTTTAGACGTACGCCGCATTGGCGCTATTAAAGATGGCGAAGAAGTTACCGGAAATAGGACAGCTGTTAAAGTAGTAAAAAATAAAATGGCTCCTCCATTCACTAAAGTTGAATTCGACTTAATGTATGGCGAAGGCATTTCGGCAGAAGGCGACGTTCTTGATTTAGCTGTAACGGCTAACATGGTTGAAAAGTCAGGTGCATGGTTCAGTTATAATGGTGAACGTATGGGTCAAGGTCGTGAGCAAGCTAAGCAATTCCTTCGTGATAACAAACCAGCAATGGTGGAGTTACGTGAGAAACTTTTGGCAGCTAAAGGTATTGGCAATTTATTGTTAACAGCCGAAACTCAAAGTGAAGCTGATATTTTAGACGCTTCTCCTGACGAGGCAGCGATGTCTCCAAGGGCTTCTAAAAAAGGCGCACCGGTTCCAGTAATGGCGGAAGACACCACTGACAAAAAGAAAAAGAAGCATTAGAACCGTTTCATAAACTCTCATCCTTCGTTGGCTTTGTCGGTTAACGCTTGAGACTTCCTTACTGGAAGTCTCAAGCGTTAACCTCCTAGCCGCTTCGG
>JAYSSX010000459.1:0-11856 GCA_043720315.1 Pseudobdellovibrionaceae bacterium
TTCACAAAGGGGCGTGACTTTCTTTTTTGCACTGTACGCCTTTGAACCTAATACAGTGGTCAAGATCAGTGTGAAAATGAGGGGTAGAAATCGGTAAGACATATCTAAAACTGATGCATCACTTAGGCCCAAATTTGCTGCCTTTGTGCAGATGTTTTACAGATTTAGCGCTCAATCTTTTTTTTGTGGGTTATTCACATTTATTCAATGTGGAGATCAAGTGGCTAGCTGGCCTTGTTCGTACAGCCACTTTATTGCGTATTTGTGATTGATTCACAATTTTTAGTACTGGATTAGAACTGAGAATTCAAGAATTCAGTCAATGCGATAGTTTTCCAGTCCCCTTGAAAACCGAATCCCATTTCCGACACTGAGCGATCACTTAACAGCGTTATATTCGCATTCAGTCCTGGTTTGCACTGACTTGGTTTACTGATAGGGGTATCGGTCATGACAAAGCAGTTTTCATTTGATCAAGCCAGTTCAAAAAATAAATACTCAAAAAACAAATACAGTCACGGTGGTAAGAAGCTAGCGGTGTTATCAAGTACTCGAAGCTTCGCCTGAGAGGGCTTTCAAGTGAGGATTGGAATCTGTTGTGGGCGTAGTGATGTTTCGTTATCCATACTAAACCCGCTACAATTAGAAAGATCCCAGCTTTAATCCCTTCGAAAGCTGAAAAATGAACTGAAAATTTTTCTGAAATCTTTTTTACTAAAACAATGTCTCAATTTAAGAACGACTCTTTAGATTTAGCCAAAAAAGCCGATAAGTTCGGTTCAATTAATCTGTCGTTTGTGTGTTTTTTTGCTTAAGGGGATTGCTTAAAATGAAACTAAGAATTAATTCTTTTGATTATTTTTATCTAAATAGTGCTGGCGATGAAGATGGTAACGGAATTCCTGATGATCAAGAGGTTCAACAGCCCAGTCAAAATTATAATTCTTACGATGCAGCTGGCGCAGAAGACCAATATCAATATTCAAATTATCATTCTGAAGAACACAATCCTGCTCCACAAAATGTAGAGGTCATGCCCCCATCCGTAAGTTCTGCGGGGTACTCAGAAAGCCATGCAGCCCCAAATTATCAAGCCTTTGATGTCAACGCTTTTGCTTCATTTGCCCAAGGTGTTGCGAACGTGGTAGCGCAATTGGCGCCTATGCCTGCACCAGCGCCAGCCGAGCCTAGCTACGGAACACAGTATTTTGCTGAAAACCCAGATGTGGCCGCTGCTTTCAACGCGAATACGACTTCAGGTATGCAGAATATTCAAGCGGTTGCGGATATGTATAATATGAACGCTAGTGAATTAGTAAACAATCCTGATTTGCTTGCTAATGCTCACTATGAACTTTTTGGACAGAATGAAAATAGGGAAATTGAAGCGGTTCCGAATAATATTGCCACTTTAATAATCAACGCATCTTACGACCAAACTGAATTGCCAAGCAGTATAGTTCCTAACACGGCCCCCGTCACCCACGCAGCGTCGGACGCGATCGTTATGTCTACCGATAATGTTCCCGATCATGGCGCATCGGCGGCAGCAGCGAATTCTACACCAGCGCTGACAGCGGGAATTGGCACAGATGTAGTCGCAAACGCGGGCCACATTAATGGAACTGATTATTTTAACAGTTACGAAGATGTCCGAGCGGGATTTGATGCCAGCACAAATGAAGGTCTTGAAAATCGCCGCACGGTAGCTGTTTACTATGGACTAGCTAATACGGATGACGTTGCAAGAAATTTAACCCCGGAACAATTAGGGGTCGCCCATCATGCTTTGTTTGGTGGGGGTAGCGAACATAGAACATTGAATGAATCCTCTGTCAGCAGAGAAGACCAAAACACCTTTCTTTCTAATTTTTCTTTAGATGGTACTGAATATTTACAAAATTTGCCGAAGGAAATGCGCGAGGCCGCAACCAGTGAACTGGTACAGAAATTAGCAGCCCAATTGTTCGGGGTAGATACCGCTGCTGGGGCGAAGGTAAGCGATGCCCAGTTGGCTTTTATAAATTCGCTTGATGCTAGCAATCCTTATTCACCTAGATTTGACGATCATTTGATCTCGGCTGCGGAACGCGCGAATTTTACTGCTAATAATAATATTCGAATTGCAGCCAGAGCCGCTGCGGTTGAGGCCGGAATCAGTGGCACCGAATATTTGAATGCGCCTGAAAACGCCGATGTTAAAACCGGTTTTGATCCTGGCACCGCTGCGGGATTGGCGAATCGCCGAACCATCGCTGATTATTATGGTCTGCCACAAGATGCAGATTTAAGATTGCAATTGACCGATGAGATGATCGGAGTAGCGCATTTCAATATTTTTGGCCACAATGAAGACCGCAAGCTAGATAGGGAAAGCGTTGCCCTAGATTCAAAATCACAATTTACTTTTGTTTCAAATTATACTTTGACCGGTACCGAACTAATCAGTCAACTGACGCCTGCCCAGCAAGAAAAAGTTCAGAGTACTGAAAATATAAGTCGCGTGGCAGGATTTTTTGGCGTTGATAGCGGTCATGTCACACCTGGCATGTTGGCCTTCGTTGCCGGCGCCGATTTTAATGATCCCAATATGGCCCGCTTTAGATTTACAAATACGGACGGGATCAATGAAGACATGGTTCATTCTGCGATTCACAATCTTCGGGTTTCGCGGTTGGATGAAATAAATCCTTATGTCCCACTTCCTTTAGTTTCGGCGATTCCCGGACAACTTGGTGAAGTGGATGTTGATGCCAACTACGGCCATTTACCAGGTTTTGATTTAACTCCATTGACAGGAACCTTTGCAGAAAAAACCCAGCAACTTTTGCAAGCCATGACTAAAGAATACATTTACGAAGCAAATGAAGGCGATCGGATTACCACGACGATTATGCGGCCTCCGGATAGGCAAGGCGTGATCAACGAAGGCGACCCCGCTTATTCACAAATCCCGGTCAATAAGGCCGATACCTTTGCATTGACGGCAGGCCTAGTCGGTGAAGATAGGTCCAAAACCGAGTTCCAATTCTTACGAAATTACTTGGACAGTCAATATCTATCAACGAATGGAACTGGCGAAGACAAAGGTGGTGCTATAAAGCCTTTCGCTCCTGAACAGGCGCAGGCTTATATTGATCTTATTCAGACAACGACGGCGAATCCAAAAGATTTTCATCAAGTCACCGTGCATGCTTTGGCTTACGGATTAGGCAGTGATTTGGAAAGTAATCGTCTATCCACAGATCCTTATTTATTTCAGCAGCTGCAATTTGCTAGCAAATATTTTTCGGAAAAAGAATTGCAAACAATTGTCCATGATGCTTTTGAAGAAGGCCGCGAAGATGCTAAACAAACCGATCAGACTTTTGGCGCAATAGTGGCAGTCGCCGGCGCGGCTTTATCTTTTGCGGGAGTGCCGCCAATTTTTACAAGTGCTTTTACTTCCATCGCTTCAACCGGCGGCGATTTGAATGCTCTTGGCAAAAGTCTATTAACCTCATTCGTGACTGCGGGAATCGGGGATTTTGGTGGAATGCCAGATATAGGCGGAGCAGCCGGATTGGATGGCTTCGCTAAAGACATGGTTAATGCCGGAGCAAGAAATCTTGCATCGCAGATTATTAACAACAACGGTGATGTTAATGGAGAATCGTTGCTGATAGCTGGTGTAATGGGTGGGATTAATTCCAGTATTGATGGAATTACTGATTTAACCAGTGTCGATAGAGTTTTACTGCATGCTGCGGTCAATTTAGGTGGAAGCGCCATTCAGCATGACGGGAACCTAAGCGTAGTTGATGTTATAAGCGGCGTTGGCGGTGCCCTAGCCGGAGAAAATAATTTGCAGACAGCCAAAGAGGTAAGAGCGAATCAAATTTTAAATTCAAAGGATTTTAATCGGGTCGACACAGAACCTGATGTACCATTCATTGTGGTACCATATTCGCCTGCAAATCCTGTTAGCGCCACTGGCGGTAACGGCAGCGGAAGCCCCATCGCTGCTTCAGTTACGGCCTCCGTAACAGTTGACCTTGGAACAAACAATTATGGCGTAGGTACTAGTTTAAGTTTATCAGGAGACTCAATACCTACTAATAGCGAAAGATTAACAAGTACGCAGCCGTCTTCGCCGCATTTTTCACCTGATCAGGGAAGTGGAATTGATTCGACTTCCCTGATCACAGGTGCGACGCAACCAGTAGCTGTGGACAACCGCGCACTCCTTAACGGAGTAGATTCGGCCTATCGGTCTGCTCCTGCCGAAGCACAATTGACTTTTAGCCAGGCCAATGACGCTTGGAAAGCGGGCGGGGCTTCAACATACAAACACTATCTTGCAGATGGAAGTTATGAAGTTCGTGCGGCCTTTTCGGCGGATGATAGATCGAAAGTAGCCGAACCAATCGTTAGGAATTTTATTAGTCAAAATCCAGACGCCAGCCAAGAAGCGATTGCTGAATTCCGAAATAGCACGAATAAGACAGTAGAAGTGCAAATGTATTCTAACGGTGCCAATGGGCAAGCCACGACTTTAAATATTGGTCAGCTGGGGACAGTTGCTACTGCGCAAATAAATAGTGCAGCGGTGGCGGCATCGGCTGCAAATTATAATAATCAGATATCGGCTTTTGCAACAGCCTATTCCACGAATGAGGCGACATCGGCCGGAGGTGGACGTGGATCTTTAAATCCCAGTTTATCCGGTAACGGGGCCGTGGAAGAACGTCTTTGGCGGGCCGCCTCTTCGCGGGCGGACGAACTAAATGCCGCGATCGAAAAGAACGGGACATTTTCACTTGACCCAGAATCAGCGGCAATGAGTGCGGCCAGTGGAAGCAGTACGAATTTTCGATATACTACAGAAGGAATTCTAGGTGATAAAGCCTTCTTGGCAGCATTTAGACAAAATGCAACTTTTGGATTAAGCTCAGTAGCATCTGCAGCCATTGATGCTGCGGTCGGGAACACAACATTCCAAGAAAGTCTCAGTCGACAACAAGCTGAACGAGTTGCCTTAGAACGTGCAGCGCCGATGGCAACTACTTACGGACAAGTTTCGGGCGCCGTTATTGGTGGAATAGTCACCGCACCGGCACCAGGGGGAATCGCTGCCCAAATGGTGTTTGCTGCAGGCCAGGCGGCGGTGCAGGCTGCAACGGAAGGTAAAGACATTGCTGCCGCAACACAAGACAATGCGTTAACTACCGGAGCTGTGATGTTGGCGACTTCTGGAGTTGCGCGGGTTATAGGCACTGCTGTGCGCACATTTTCTTCAGCAACTGACGGTGCCGCAGCCAATGTTGCAGCGGTGGAAAGAAGCGTGGCCGCTGAAGTGGCTAAGGTTGATACTGTCGCCGACACTTCTGTGGTGCCTGGGAATTTAACTTCTAACGTTCAAGGATCTGCTACATTTGGAGCTGCTTCAAGCGACGGTGCTTCTGCGGGAAGTGTTACGTTAAACTATTCAAATGTGGTTGATGTAGTTCCGACTACGCCACGAGGACAAAATTCGATAGCGCCCGCACTTAGTACTCCTCCAGGCGCTACAACAGTCGGTAGTGCAAATCCAAGCGGGCCTTCAGTCTCTAATACAACATTCACTCCAAAGCCAAATCAGGTAGTCGCAGGCACTTCTGTGGCACCTGATAATTTTAAGTTGCCTGATAATTATAATCCCATGGACGAGTTGCAACAGCCGGCAGTCATAACCGCAACCAAGGCATCTGTTGAATTGCCAATGGGTGCGTCTGGTACTAGCGGCAACTCGGGAAGTGTTACGTTAAACTATCCAAATGCAGTTGATGTGGCTCCGACTACCCCAGGTGGCAATATGGTATTGGCTGGCAGCGGATCCCACGGCGTTGAAACGGCCTCTGCCACAGTTAAACCAGGGGAAGTGGTCATTACAAATTCAGGGACTACAAGTCCAGTTATAGCAAACGCAACTATTCCAACAGATTTTGATCCGAATGTCGCGATGGGTGCGGTTACAAGAGGAAACCAAAATACCGTAACAATCAGCGGTGCATCTGGTTCAGTAGAGATTCCTCCTATCCGATCAGAAGTTGTTCCCCAAATTATTCAGGCATTAAGAGATGCGGAAATTCCTGGGAAGCCAGGTTACGTAAGGGTTTATCATGGAAGTCCTTCAGAAATTTCTGGTGGTGCATTGGTGCCACAGGAATTGTCGCGCCAACAAATTGCCTTAGAAATGACGCGAGACATGGCTGAAGTTAGTGGGCTGGATCTTTCTAAGCAAATACGGGATTCAAAATTAATTGTAGATGGTGAAAAAGGTAAGGTGTTTGTAACTACTGATCTACAAACAGCACAACAATATGCAAATAACCTAATGGGTACCACGCAAAGTCTGACCGGCAAGGGTCAAGTTTATTACGCTGATATTCCCATTTCAGAACTGACCAGCAGTTTCAATTTACCTTCGCCTGGATTAACTAGATTTACGCATGAATTCTATTATAATGGTCCCCTAAAAGTGAATGTCTTACCGATTGAAGGCAGTTGATCTTTGCAAGTTGTCGAATGAACGGTAATTGAAAGTGAAAATTAAAAATGGCCAAAGAATTTCAGCACACACGAAATAATCACCTTGTCGTAGGCTACGACCAAATGCCGTTTTCGTTGCGCCAAAATGGTTCTCAAAATTGGTTTGCAAAAATGGGCCATTGCGAAAGGCCTACCTTAGATTGGAAATCAGAATGTATTCAGGCCGCTAAAGAAATCAGGGCATCAACAGAATTACCAATAGTGGTTTGTTTAAGTGGCGGGATAGACAGCGAAGTCGTTGCCGAATCGTTTCGGCAAGCGAATATAAAATTTGAGGCTGCTATTTTGCGCTTCAAAAAGGATTATAATATTCATGATATTTCGTGGGCGATCATTTACTGTGAAAAATATCATATTTCCTATCGTATTTACGAAATGGAATTAGAAGATTTTTTTAACGGTGAGGCCCTTGAAATTTCCCGCATTGGGCAGGTCCCGATTCCGTTTTTATGTGTGCAAATAAAATTAATTCAATTGATTCAACAAAATGGTGGTTTTCCCATTGCTGGAACAGGCGAATTCAGCATTAAATTTGATAATAAATATTGGAATTTTACAGAATCGGAAAGAATGGCTTCATTTGAACGCTATTTTTATCAGGTTCAGGGTCCTGGCGTTTTTAGGTTTTTTCGTTGGAATCCGGAAATTGTTCTTTCCTACCTGCAATCGCCAGTAGTAAAACAGATTTTGTCCCGGGCGGGGCTGCATCCACAATACAATTTAACTACTATGAAACTAAAAACTTACTTGCCGCATTGGGCACTGATCGAGCGCAAGAAATATTTTGGCGGCGAAAAAATTCCAACCTTACATGCAGAAATTCTGCAAAAATTAAGTTCACAGTTTCCTGCGTGTGTGCAGGAACAAAAGTGGAATTACGCTGAGCTAGTAAGTCTGCTAACGGCAAAGGCAAATCTTTTGGCCACTTGATTGATCGACAGCAAAACCGCCTAAGCCTGCAGTGACTGTCGTCGTTTTTCCAAATAATAATCTAAAGAGCCTTCGGTTACGATCAACTTGTGTTGATCCAATTCGAAAACTTTTGTGGTTAATGCCTTTAAAAAATAACGATCATGGCTAACGATCATTATTGTTCCTTCAAATTTCTTCAATGACTCCAAAAGGAATTCGCGAGTTTGAATATCGAGATGATTCGTCGGTTCGTCCAAGATCAACAAATTAATCGGTCTGGCAATAATGGTCGCCAAAACCACCCGAGATTTTTCACCGCCGGAAAGAAATTTGATTTTCTTTTCAACCTGATCGCCAGAAAATTTCAAGGCGCCCAATAAATTACGAACATATCCCAATCCTTGATTGGGTATCGAATTATGGACTTCTTCTAAAACAGTATTGTTGGGATTTAAAACATCTAAAGAATTTTGACTGAAGTAACCATATTGGATGCTGGCACCCAATTGCACTTTTCCTTCAGTAGGATCAGTATGTCCGCAAATCATTTTTAAAAGTGTACTTTTGCCGGCACCATTGATTCCCACAACTGCAATTCGGTCCATTCGTTTTACCAATCCATTGGCTCCAGTAAATACGCGCTTTTCATTTTGATTTTCGCGTTTCCAAATTTTTCCCAGATTTTCAAACTTGACCACTTCTTCGCCACCACGAATGGCCGAAGGCCATTCGAAATGAACGGATTTTTCATCTTCAATAAGTTCAATACGTTCAATTTTATCAATTTTTTTCACCCGTGACTGAACTTGCGCTGCGTGGGAGGCCCGGGCTGCAAACCGCGCAATAAATTCTTCTTCTTTAGCTAGCATGTCTTCTTGGCGTTTAGCCGCTGCTTCAAGTTGTTCTTGGCGTACTGATTTTTCACGCACATAGAAATCGTAGTTTCCTGTGTAGCTGGTAATTTTTTGATGGGCGACTTCAATCACTTTATTGATAATTCGGTTTTGAAAGTCGCGATCATGACTGGTCATTAATAAAGCGCCCTTGAATTGGATCAGCCATTGCTCTAGCCACATAATCGATTCTAAATCCAAGTGATTGGTGGGCTCATCCATCAATAGGACGTCAGGATTTTGTAAAAGAACCTTGGCCAAAGCCACTCTCATCTTCCACCCACCGCTGTAAGTGGAGGTGTCATTGTTATGATCCTCTTTGGGAAAACCCAAGCCAGTCAAAATTTCAGCTGCACGAGAGTCCACATCATAGCCACCTAGGCGTTCAAATTCTGACTGGGCCTCGCCGTATTTTTCTAAGACAGCCATCATTTGATCTTCAGTCATCTCTTCGGAAAGTTTGGCCTCGTACATGGCAACATCTTGCTTGGCTTTGTTGAGTTCAGGAATACAACTGGCGACTTCCTCTAAAACGGTTTTTCCATGCATGTCCTCAATATCCTGAGCAAAATAGCAGACACGAATACGATCAGGAATAGTGATAGAGCCGTTGTCGTAACCTTCTTCGCCATTGAGCATTTTAAAAATAGTGGTTTTACCATTGCCGTTAGGGCCAACTAAACCGATCTTTTCGCCGGTGTTTATCTGAAAAGCACCATTACGAAAAAGTACTTTGGTTCCGTATTGTTTAGTTAATCCGCTTGCATGAATCATTTGACCGTTCCTATTTTTGAGTTCCGAATATCACATAAAAGGTTCAGGCTAGTCAAACTTACGTTTTTAGAGTAGACCCATCCAATTATGAAATTGAAATTATCACATATTTTAGTGCAACATCGGTATCAAGCGGAAGACTTGATTAAGTTGATTGCTAAAGGTCAAATTTTTCCTGATTTGGCTTTGAAGTATTCAACCTGCAGGTCGGCTAACGAAAAGGGATTTTTGGGATACCTAGAACCCAGCCGATTAGACCAAGATTTTGCCGAAGCGGCAGAAAATTTAAAGCCTGGGCAGATGTCGGGAATAATAAGGACTAAATTTGGCTATCACCTTATTTTAAGGCACGAATAAGAGGGGTCTCGCAAGTGAACTGATTAGTTTCCGCGCATTTTAAGTGATCAGCGGATTTAAGGGCGCTGGCTTTGTCATCAAGCTGCTTCTTCAAATCAGCTGATAAAAAACCGACTTTATTTTCAAAAGCTAAACTGTAAATCGGGCACGAGCAGTCGATTTCACAAGTAGCAACGCGATACTTTAAAATTTTATAATCATCATCCGTTAACTGGGTCATTTTTTGATCAATCCAAGATTTCAACAATTGCGAAGCCTGGGAGATTTCGTGGCTGGATTTATAACAGCTGGCTTTTTTATCCTGAACCAATTCTGATTGCGCCAAAAGAAAACTAGAAGCTTGAGCCAGGGTTTTCAAAGACAGCTTAGTGGTATCGCCGTAGGCAGTGGAAAAAAGAATCGGAGTGAAAAGGATCATAAGTATAAGGATAGTTTTCATTTTCACTCCGGCTCGTTAAGTTTATCAAATCGAATTAAGGTGAATAATATTCTTTATCGCGAGAAAGTCCAATGGCAACGCTTAAAGGCACTGCTTTCCATCCAGCATGTCCATTAATGTATTTTAAAACCAATTTGGTGGCTTCTACCGATTGCGGGTGCACGTCATGAAACAAAACGATTCCATGATCTAAAGATTCCATCTGTTTTTTAGCACGCTCGAAAATGCTGTCAGGGTTTTTATCTTGCCAGTCCAAAGTGTCAACATTCCAAAAAATCTCTAACATATTTAACTGTGCAATATACTTACGTATGGTAGAATTATTTCCATTGCAGGCACCGTAAGGACAGCGAAACAATGTCGGCTTTTCGCCAACGACTTTGGCAAAGTCATCTGATGCTTCAAAGATTTCGTGTCGTAAGTCCGCATCATTTAACTTAGGTAAGTTAGCATGTGTGTAAGAATGGCTTGCACGGAAATAGCCATATTTGTCTTTCGCGTCTTTTACCAATTTGGGATAAAGTTTGATATTTTGTGATAGCCAAAAGAAAGTGCCAATGATGTCGGCTTCTTTTAGGGCGGTAAACATTCCTTGAGTATGACTGGGGTGAGGACCATCATCAAACGTCATTGCCCAGTGGCCTTTGGGAAAACGATTTCCCGTCACATGGCCATTGCCATCAGCCGCTGGAAACAGAGTATCCAAAGCATTCGGTTCACGTTTTTCTTCGTCATTGTAAAGAGCATCATAAAGTTCAGAGTTGTTATTTTCGTTTCTGAATTTTTCCCACTCGCTGTTAATAAAAGTATCTAAAGTGGTGACTTTGCGACTACTTAAATACTTAGTTGTATCCTGATAAGCTTTCGTGGCAACGGCCTTTGGCGGATTTGAATAAGCATTCAAGTTTGGCACACGAGCATTTGGATTAGCGGCAAGGACATTCGCCTGAACAACTTCCAATTCTTGTGCTAAAGAAATAATTGAAGCGCGTTCCTGGCCTAATTTCCAAATTTTAGCTAAACGTTTATCGGTATTTGAAAGAATCCAGTTACAAGGGACATTATTCACATGTTGTGGATTATTCGCGCACTCAAGTACGGTATGATAAATATCCAATAATTCGTGTAAATTTCTTTCTGAAAACGCCCACGCAATATTCATTTCAAAACGCATTTTAAAGAAAGGCTCTTTATCATCTTTAGTTAAAGTCCCTTTTTTTAATTTTAACTTATACATTTTGTCTAATTCAACATCGAATTTTCGCAGTAAATTTTGAGCTGCGTAATATACGCCTCTTTGTCGATCAATGTAATGCTCATATCTTTGTGACTTTTCGCCGTTAGTAGGTTCGCTCATAATGTTGGCGAAAATCTGCTCTGTTTTATCTTGATGGTAATAAGGCTGACTAGTGGTTTCAACCTTGGATTCTTGACCATTCTCTATCGCTTCAGCGCTGGGCTGACGGTAAGATGACGATGTGCAACTTGAAATCGCCATCCCCAGGAATAAAGTGATCAATACTCTATTTACTTTTCTCATTTTGACTCCATTTAAAATTTAATATTAGAAGTGATATCGTCATAATAAATTCAAGTGATTACAACTGTTTTATCCGATTCTTTTGAAATTAAGCTGTGCCCAAAAACGGCCGCTTAAAAACATTTTAGACACACCTCATTTGAATCTTGAAAATAAATACAAACCCATGAAACAATTAAAGGCCTTAATGTGAACAAATCGAAGGCAATCCCTTTTAGCTGAAAAGGAAAAGGCATCGATATTGATAATGAAACGTTTGGGGTACCAAGGGGGCAATATGGGAGCGAAAATAAATATAAAAGTGTTATTTTATTTAACTGCAGTTCTGCAGATGGGCTGCGGTAAAACCGGCCAAAGTGCTGTCAGCGAAG
>JAYSSX010000460.1:0-2647 GCA_043720315.1 Pseudobdellovibrionaceae bacterium
CATATGCCGATTTTGTCACAACGACTACTCATAAAACATTACGAGGACCTCGCGGCGGAATGATATTAACAAATAGTGAAGAGCTGGCGAAAAAAATGAATTCTCGAATTTTTCCTGGAATTCAAGGCGGCCCTCTAGAGCATATTATTGCGGCCAAAGCCGTTTCTTTTCTAGAAGCCCTTCAACCTGAATTCAAAACTTATATTAAACAAGTTGTTTCTAACGCAAAAACTTTAGCTAACGAACTGACTGGACTAGGACACAAACTAGTTACCGGCGGAACCGAAAATCATTTAATGCTTTTAGATCTATCGGAAACTGAAGTAACAGGAAAAGTTGCCGAGCACTCTTTAGATGAAGCCGGCATCACTGTTAACAAAAACACAGTTCCCAATGAAAAACGAAGTCCTTTTGTTACCAGCGGAATTCGAATTGGAACTCCAGCCTTAACAACACGAGGGATGAAAGACCCAGAAATGAAACAAATCGCAAAGTGGATTTCTACGGTTTTGAAAAACCCTACGGATCAAGAAGCCAAAGCGAAAATCAAAAAAGAAGTTCGTGGCCTATGCGAAAACTTCCCGATTTATAAGTAATTGAAAAAATGAAACTATTTCTTTCTGCTTTTTTATTGATTCTGATTTCTTGCCAAAGCAAATCGCCTGTTTTGGTTACTCTACCAAATAGCAATGAAACTGCTGTCATTGATCCCAATTCTTTTGAGGGAAAACAGTCTGCTTTGGGAAAAATTTCTGAAAATCAGGACGATGTTTTAAACGACGACGAAAAAGTAATTTTAGACGAAAAAGATTTGCAGACATATGCTTACCGAAATAAACAAAAATCTTATTTTGATTGGCCTGTCGATGAAGCCCGACTTTCTCGCGGTTTTCTTCCCAACAAAAAACGTCCTCACTTGGGAATCGATTTAGCTGCGCGAAAAGGAAGTTCTATTTTCGCCTCGCATGACGGGATGGTTATTTATGTCGGTGCAGGATTCAAAGGATTCGGTCGTTTGATAATGATTGAAGGCGATCGAGGATACGCAACGTTATACGCACATCTATCAAAAACCATAATTAAAGAAGGCGACGAGGTCCTGCAGGGTGCAAAAATCGGCGAAATGGGTCGGTCTGGCCGCGCAACAGGAGTTCATTTACACTTTGAAATCAGGCAAAAATCCGGCCCGCTTGACCCTATGCCCTTGCTTCCAAAAACAAATTAGTAAATTTCGAAAACTAATTATTTGCAGCTAAGTTTTACGAGCCCACCGGGCGAATTAAGCGCAAGGTAAATTGAATTTTGGTAGGCGACAGGTACTGAAGTAAAGTTTGCACTTAAATGAACCTTGTTAAGAGTTTTCCCTGATTTCGCTTCCACCGCACACAGATTTTGATCTTCGCAGGGGAACCAAGCGACTGACTTTTTTATCTTTCCGTATTTGTTAATTAAAGGACTCGTCATCAAATTTCGATCCGGAAACGGCAACTGCCAGATTAATCGACCTGTCAAAATATCAGTTGCCTGAAATCCTTTTTTTCCACTCCATAAATAACAAGGGAATCTTCCGAAACAAAAGCGGGACTGGATTGACTTCGCTCACCGAGGTCAACCGACAGCAGCGGCATCTCCAGTTGATTTATTAAAGGCATAAATAAAATGATCCCAAGATGTTGCGGTAACCAGGTTTCCGGCGACCCCGACTGTACTTTTAATGGCCATTCTCGCGCTAGCCTCCCACTTCAATAAACCCGTTTCTAAATCTAGGGCCATCAATCGACCGTTGTTGGCCGCAGTAAAAACCAAACCCTCTTTTTCATCTATCGAAGGCGAGGAATGCCCCTGCTCACCGTAAAGTCGAGAGGTCCAGATCATAGTTCCATCCTGAGCATTAATTCGCGCTAAAAACCCGTCGTAAGGCATCGAAAGTTCAACACTGGTATAAAGTGAGCCTTGATAAAAAGTCGGCGAGGCACCCAGGGCCAGCCCCAATTTACGAAACCACCTTACTTCGCCATCTTTTTTCGCGAGGCTATATATAATGCCTTCATAAGTTCCAATATACACACTCTTCTGATCTAAGGCTGCGGTTGCATGAATTCCTCTTAGCGCCGCACCGGAATACCATTTCCAACGTAAAGTCCCATCTAAATTGAAGGCAAATAGCCATCCTGTGTCTGAACCGACATAAACACCACTGTCATCGACAGCTGGAGAAGCCTTACTTGCTGAGTGCACACCGACATTGAGAGGTCCCTGTTCCCACGTCAGTTTAGGATCTAAACAATCCAGTGGCTGTTCACTGGCCCCTGTTTTGGATGCGTTTTCTCGATACTGAGACGTGGCTGTCTGAGAAGCTCCAGCCAGAAGTTCGGGATTTGAAAATAAAATAGTTTCCGGAGACCATTTATCATTACTAATCCCTTTATCTTCAGAATCCTCCTTTTCAATCCAGTCATTCTCAAAAACTAAATTAAACCTTAAATTCTTTTCACATACATTGGCTTGCTGGAAAACCTTACTGTAAGTTCTGTCACTAGTTCTTTTAGAGGCTAAATAAATGTCCAAAGATTTAAATTCTGAATTCTGTCGCAACTCTTTACATAAATTCCGAGTATAGTTTATGAAAACAATCGGATCACATTGT
>JAYSSX010000461.1:0-1933 GCA_043720315.1 Pseudobdellovibrionaceae bacterium
GGGTATAGCAAACGCAACTTAGCAAAAAAGGCATCGATTTCATTTTTGTTTGTCAAAGAACCCCGACTATCGTCCTGCGAATTAAGTCCATAGTATCCCAATCCCGATATGCCAGAATTTGCCCAAAACACGTCCTTTTCAGGCAGGAGAAAGTTAAATTTAAATGCTTTATCTAATGGGTCTTTTTCATTTTGATAATTGTATTCGGTTAAATAAATTTCAAACTTACTTTTCAATACATTTTTTGTAATTGGAACGTCATGCGCCCCACTGAAATTAATCCCCAATTCAGCGGTCGGAATGTGTCTGGTTTCTTTTATGATTTCAGATCTTTCCTCCGGGGTTGCCATACTAAAATCGGTCATTAAGTCCGCGGTTAAATCTAAAAAATATATTTCGATTTTTCTATAAATTTGTCTTTCACGAGAATTGTGGTCCAAGTAAACATTACCATTTTTATTGCGTAAAACATCTGATATAAAATTTCCAACGTTGCCGATTGCACTGTTGCTTCTGGTTTCCTGATCGTTTTTGGTTACTATCAGACGAACGGTGATTTGTGGAAATCGACGTTTAAGGTCTAACGCCATTTTTACATTTGACATCACGTCACCCCATCCGCCACTGTTTTTTTCCAAAACGATATCCTGCGATTTTAAAAAGTCAGTTGTTATTGTGAGAGGAATTCCAGTCGCAATATTGATGGAGTTGGGTAGAGTTTCAGTCTTGCTTTTAAGAGAAAATAATAAGACGAATGCTAGGATAATAAATCTTTTCGCCACAAGTTATCCTTCGCATTGGGACCTGAATTGCCCCTCATTAAATTTAATCATTGGATTCAGTTTCTCTTTTACTTGCTGTCTTTTACAACTGAATCTACACAGGCAAGACCTTCAAAGTTAGATTTTTGTTCATCTTTTTCTAGGTAAATACCAAGGCCAAGTTGTTGGTTGTTTTCACTTATGATAGGTGAAGTTAAAATTCCAACTCCTAGATTGGCTACCTCTGTCCAACACGCTGATGCCATTTCTGGATCAAGTTGAACGTTTTTTCTAAAGTATATTTTGTAATTACCCACTTGATCAACAGGCGGTGGTGGCGGATTAATATATGCAAGGAACTGGGAATCAAAATCTACATTGACCCATTTAGAATTTGAAAAGTACTTGGTAACGAATGAACTCCAGGGTTGTACCGACCCACGAGTTAATTTTTCTCCACCTTTCAAAACGCATTTGTTGCTGCCTTTTAGGTATCCAGAGAAATCCTCATCCAGTTGCCTTGAATACATGTCATCTACTTCATTTGTCATTCCCCGTTTAAGACTGAATTCTGCAAATTTAATTTTCCATTTGCGATTTGGTGTAGGATCCCAAGTTGTTTTTCCTGTCGGCTTCTGCAGAATATTATTTGTCTTTTTTATATTCGAGTAATCCACACATCCAGTAAATCCAGATATTGGTACTCCTGCGAGGCCAGCTTTAAGTGCTTCATAGGCTGACGAACCATTTAGTTCAACGTAGTAAAAGTTTTCGGTAGGCATTCCATTGTGAAAGGGACTTCCGATAGCAACTCTTAGTTTATCTGGCTTAGCAAAATGATTGGAAACTTCTGAAATTACTAACGTGTGTGAATCAATAACCAATATTTCAGCTGTAGCGCCTATTGAATTTTCGAATTCAGATAGTATTAGAAAGCAAGTATTTTTCCTAAAGGTCAAGGCCGATGCTATGAGCGGAACTTGAGGTCCACTTAATTTAGGGTTCAGCTCAAAAAAATTAGAAATCGGCTTTGCCAATGAGTTCAAATTAATGGCATTGCAATCTTTTTCTAAATTACTAGTCTCGGCAAAGCTATTGTCTGCCAGGAAAAAAGCTATTCCGATCGCAATTACTTTGGTTGCGTATTTTTGCATAAGTTGCATATGAATTTT
>JAYSSX010000462.1:0-7514 GCA_043720315.1 Pseudobdellovibrionaceae bacterium
ATTTTCGATATCTTCGACTTTATCAACCAAACCTCGACTTCGAACCATCGCTTCAGTTCCTGAAAACTCAATAGTCCGTCCGCCACTTTCTTGATTTGAATTTTTAACGGCGTCCATCACTTGATCCATGGTCACTTGAAAAAGTTGAAGTTTTGTTGGATCGACTTTGATTTGATATTGTTTGATGAAGCCGCCGACGGCCGCAACTTCGGAAACGCCTTGCACGGATTGCAATTGAAATCGAATCAGCCAATCTTGCATTGATCTTAAGTCGGCTGAGTTAAATCGACCGGATTCATCTGTAAGCGCATATTGGTAAACCCAGCCAACACTTGTGGCATCAGGGCCAATTTCAGTTTTTACACCGACTGGAATTTGTGAATTAATTCGATTCAAGCTTTCTAATACACGGCTTCTCGCCCAGTACAAGTCAACTCCGTCTTCAAAAATCACATAAACGTATGAAAATCCGTAATCGGAAAAACCACGAACTGACTTTACCTTAGGAGAGCCCAGCATGGATGAGACAATTGGATAAGTGACTTGATTCTCCATGATGTCAGGAGATCTATCCCATTTCGAATAAATGATAACTTGCGTGTCCGAAAGATCAGGAATTGCATCAAGTGGTATTTTCTTAAGAGAATAAGCACCAATGACTAAAAATACAGCCGTTAAAATAATCACTAAAAAACGGTTGTGCGCAGAGAACTCAATAATTTTTTTAATCATTAGCCCCTCTGATTTTCGCTTCAGAGTCGATTAAAAAATTAGGGCCAGAGCTAATCAAGTCATTTTCAACTAACCCATTTATTACTTCATAAAATCCTTCAGTCTTTATTCCTAGTTTAACTCTTTTGGGAGTGAGCTTATTAGACTCTCCAAATAAATACACAAGATCGCCACTTCCTGTATGTAAAACTGAACTTTCTGGGATAACTAATCTATCTGTAAGCTCAATTTGAATTGCGCCGTTAAAACTTGTCTCTGATAAAAGACCTTTTGGTGCTTTATCGAAATTTCCAATAACTCTAATTGTTCTACTTGTGGGATCAACAATAGAATCGACAGAGGTAATGATTCCAGTGATTTCTTCATCTGTAGAAATACTGCTAGTGCCTTTAAAAATGAGTTTTGAATGAACATAGCGCAAATCATTTTCATAAATCTGAAATGCAACAGCAGTTTGCGAGATAACTCTTCCTGAGACTAGAATTTTTGCAATTAAATTCATTTTTTCAACTTTTGCTTTTTGGATTCCGATGAGCGTAAGTTGATTGTCGGTTATATTTAACGCTGAACGCTTGTCACCATCCGATTGTTGCGTGGCTTCAGCTTTTTTAGAGTCTTTAATTTTAACAAGCTTCATGTGACAAATTGGACATTCGCCGTCGTGGTCTAAATGAATTTGTGGATGCATCGGGCATGTCCAATAGGGTGTGCCTTCAGGCTGCGTAATTGATATATTTGATACGTCAGACTTTTGAAGAATTGTTTTTGCTGCCCACAATCCCGCAAGAGCAATAATTGTGATAGCCAAGATCCTCTTTTGTTTATTCAGTTTAATCATTTGTCATCCTTGCTAGAGGAGTATTTTTCTAAACTTGAAATGGCTAGTTCGTAATCCATTCTTAAGTCTAAAGATTTAAGTTTTATATCAGGAAAGGCTTCCATTGTTTCACGGTAATCTTGAATTGTTTCCATGTCTCGTGGTGTAAGATTGTGAACAAGCTTCATACGCTTTTCAGCACGAGGAATAAGTTGATTATTTAAATTGTCGATTTGTTTTTTTAATGATTCTGCCCGACTCAGTAACATAACTTTGTCGGATTCAATTATTCGGTTTTGTTTTTCAAACTCATACTGGCCTGCAAGCCTTGCTTTAGCGGCGCTGCTTGAAGTCGAATAGGGTTCCCAAAAAAATACAAATGGCAAAGTGACTCCAACCATCAATTCATTATATTTACTGGAAGTGCTCGTCGCAGCCATTTCTTTGTAGCGTAAATTAAAGTCAGGAAGCCATGATGATTTTGCCTCAAATTCTTTTTCTTTTAAATTTTCAAGTTGAAACCTTAGAGCTTTGATTTGATGACTTTCTTCATTAGAGTCTATTTTTGGAATAGAAGAAATCTTTGGTTCAGTCGTCATTAAATTAAAATTCGCTGAATTCGCATTAATAAACAGAGCCGCATCAATTTGTTTTTCACGAAAGATTTGTTTTGCTGATTCAATTTCATTTTCTAACAGATCAAGTTCTGATTCAGCTTTTAATACATGTATGGCTGCAAAGCTATCAGACCGAGCAGCCGATTTTGACAGTCTAATATGATCTTTTAAGACTCCTTTTTTTTCTTGAAGAATTTCAAGGCGCTCTTGACTTTGCCAAGCTGAAAAATAAATTAATTTACCTTGAGCTAGGGTTTTCTTTTGCGCAGCAAGTCTATTTTCTTTTTCCATTTGCGCTTCATATTTTCGAGCTGAATGTTCACTGGTAAGTTTTGTGGGAAAGGGAATCATCTGACTCACTTCAAAACCGCTTGTTGTTCCTCCGGAAGTTTCTTTAAATTGAGTAATACCAACCATCGGAGGAGGGATACTTAACCCAATAGACCTTGAATCAGCAGCATCAGACTTTGCTTGACTGACTTTAAGGTCTAGATTTGAGGTGGTCGCTTTTGATAGAAACTCCTCGAGAGTCATTGTTTCAGCAAAAGTTGTCTGGCATATAATTATGAATAATAAGCAAAAAATCATTTTCATACCTCTATTACGAAGCTAAAAAAGATTTTGTGACAAGAATTTAAAATAAAGGCTAAGTATTTGATTATATGCGGTATATTAAGTTGGTGAAAATAAGTTGTCACAAATTGAGGATCGCAGTCGTAATAGTTGTAGGAGCAATATGTCTTTAGATGATTTAGCTGATGAGAATTTAATGGTGATGTATCAAAATGGTTCAGAAGATGCATTTCAGATTTTATATCATCGTCATTCGGCTAAGGTCTTTGGATTTTTAAAAAGTCGAATTAAGACCAATGAAAAAGTACAAGATCTTTATCAAGAAGTTTTTATTAAAATACATAGATCAAAACACCTCTATAATAAAGCTTTACCCGTGCTTCCGTGGATTTTTACGATTACAAAGTCAGTGATGTTAGACAGTTTAAAAGATAATAAAAGTTTAAAAATTGTAGATGGTTTTGATTTAGAAAGAATACCTGCTGAACAAACGGTACGGATAGAACGGCTGGATGAAGCACAATTAATGATTCAAAAATTACAAGGTACTCAGAAGCTAGCAATGCAAATGCGTTTCATTGATGACAAAACTTTTAAAGAAATTGCCGATAGTCTTAAGACTTCGCCTGTGAATGTCAGGCAGCTGATCGCTCGTGGAGTTAAAAGACTTAAAGAATTAATAGAGAATAGGGAGAAGTTATGAAAAATCATGTTGATCAAGAATGGTTTAATGACTATGAAGATTTTCTTCAAGCCTCTGGCTATGAAGTTCCAACTGAAACTAAAAATCGAGTTTTTAATAAAATATTAAAATTAATAAGCCCAAGTCCTTTGAATGTTTTCTTAAAAATTTTAGGAATACATGCAGGCGTTGGGTTTTTGTCGCTTTCAGTGTGTCATCAGTTCGGAATGAATCCGTTTAACACAGAAAGATCATTAGCTGACTGGATGATGCGTGTCGGTGGTCATCAAGTATGTATGATCGGTTGCGGAATTTTATTTGTCGGAATCAGTTTACTTTCAGCGGGATATTTTTTAACTGTCGAAGAAATCAAGGCGCTCAAAAGAACTGAGTTTCTTCAGACATTATCTTTAGGTTTGGTTTCACTTGGGTTGTTTGCGGCATTCGGTGCAGAGCTTGCGTTAGGAATTGCGGGTCTTTGGTTGCTGGGTGCTCTTATCGGTGGCTTTGTTGCGACCGAGGCGATCTGGAGATACTCCAAAGAAACCAGATGATAAAAAATTCCGGTCCATGCTGCAAGTAAATTTTTTCAGCATTCCTAGAATTGTATCGAGATCTAGCGATGACTCAACTGGCGTGGATTCGTCACTTTTCAGAGATTTGACCTCAATGATTTAAACAGGTTCAGTGCCCAATATAAGGACTGCCCGATTTGCAAAAATCAAAATAGAAAACGTAAATAATAGAGACATAAAAAGCTCCGGTTTTCAATCTGAAACTTTTTTGTGAATTTATTTTTTAGAACCAACTACGCAGAACCAAATCAGACAGGGACTTAGAATAATTGTGAGCAATGCAAGTGACCAGGGGGGATTAAGATTTAGAAAGTTTAGATAATGATTGCTGTTAATAAGGAAGATGGGTTTTGGAATTACTAGAAGGGCGCGTTGTTTAAAAGGCAGTACCTAGGAGGGAACCATGAAACAGCATTTAAATGCCCTACCCCTAGTTAATGTTCACATTTACAAAAAAGTTAAACTTCTATACTAAATTGAAACAGTCCTAACTGTCTGTAAATATTAAATTATATTATAAAATATAATTTATAGTGTTTACATATGTGAAAATATATAAATGTTTGGTATTCTATTATTGTTCTCGATTACAAACAAAATGATTGGCAATTAGGCCATAGAATCAATCAAGGACGTTAACTTTCTTAAAAAAGAAAAAGTAAAAATGGAGGAATTATGAATATCAAAAACAAGGCACAAAGTAAATTTATTAAAGGTATGTTAGTAGCTTCTACCGCAGTTGTATTGAGTGCTTGCTCGCAAGCAAACAAAGACAGTGCGGCGACTGTATCGGTTAGTTTTAAAATGACTAGCTCTGGAAAGGCAGCCACAGTGGCCACTTTAAAACCAAGCTTTTGGAATTTATTTATGAACCGTGCTATGGCTTTTATGCCAAGCTCAATAGTTGATTCAAGCGGGGCAACGGTTACTTTAAATGAAGCTTGGGTAGTGATTAAGGAAATTGAATTTGAACAAGAAGAAATTGCTGGCGAAAATGAAGTTGACGGTGCGGAAGTTGAATTTGAAGGCCCGTACTACGTTGACCTTTTATCAAGTACACCGTTAGCTTTAGATACTGTATCAATTCCAGATCAAGCCATTCGAAGAATAAAAATGAAGTTACATAAAGCCGAAAGCTCGGCGCCAGCATCTGCGCCTGCAGGTATTAATGGAAATAGTATTTACGTGTCTGGCTCGGTTGGCGCAAATAATTTTGTAGTCCAAATGGATGATAGTACTGAATTTGAAATTGGTGGCCCAGCGGCCGTAAATGCTTCGAATGGCGGTGACCTCCTTGCGCAAATCAATTTAGCTGACGTGTTTAAGCAAATTGATTTATCGGGGGTAACAAACAATGAAGTTATCAGTTCCTCAAGCCGCCATAACGGAACCAATCTTTGCCTGGCTATTGATGCCAGTGCTAATGATATATATACATGCATTAGAAAAGGTTTACAAAAACACGCCGACTTTGGCGAAGATAGTAACGGTGACGATTCCCTTGAATCAGCTGATGATGATACTGTCAAAGAATAAACAATGATCTTAAGGGTAGAGAGGGTGGCACCTTCTTTACCCTTAATTTTTTTGCTTTAATTTATTTATGAAGTTAAAATTTTTGGAATAATTGTTATGGAAAAAATAAATCAAAAAACAAAACCAGAAATTTATTCCTACTTCGACCACATTTTATTTCTAAAAGACTGGATACATTTTTTGAAAGCTAATGATTCTAACTTTTCAACTAGGGAACTTGCCAAACAATCAGGAGTGGCCATTGGTTATGTATCCATGGTTCTATCCCGAAAAAGAAGTCTTACCGAAAAAGCCGAACAAAAATTACTGCCGCATTTAAAATTATCAACACAAGAAATACAGTTCTTTAGCCTTTTAAGAATCGTTGGAGAAAGTGAAGATCCAAAGGCAAGATTAGATGCCATTCACAAAATGTCTAAATTTAAAAAGTTTAAAAATAATAATGAAAAAGAACATGCCGTCTACGAATATCTAACTAAATGGCACTACGTATGTATCCGTGAAATGACTTTTATGAAAGATTTTGAATTGAATGCAGATTGGATTCAATCTAATATCAACGTCAAATTGTCTTTAAAGGAAATTGACGACGCCATTCATTTTCTGAAAGAAAGAAACCTGATCGAATTTGATGTTAAAAAGAATCAATGGAAAAGTCTTGATACCCATTTAGATTGTCGCGAAGGTATCTTCAAAATAAGTTTAGGACAATTTCACCGACAAGCCTTCAGATTGGCCGCTGATAGTATTGAAAATACTTCACGTGAAAAACGCTTAATTCTAGGTCATACAGTTGCTTTAAAGGCACAAGACTTCGATAAGATAAAAGACATACTTTCTAAAGCTATGGAAGATTGTAAAAACGCAATCGACGAGAAAAATAACAATAAAGATGCTGTGTACCACGTTGAGATCGCGGCTTTCCCTTTGACTAGAAAAATGAGACAATAAGTAAAGGTGTCTATGAAATATCTATTTAAAATATTCAATCTTGTATTTATAAGTCTTTTAACATTCTTACTATTAACTGTAGCGGGGTGTTCTAAAAAGGCCGAAAGCACCAGTACTGGGAACCCACTCGTTTCTTTTTCTGTGACAGGATCTGCGCAGTCGGCAACCGTCGCTATGAAATTAAAAAATATTTGGCAATTTGTTGTACTTAGTATTTTGACGACAGCAAATGCTTTTCCGCCGCCGAATTCCTTAGTGGATGCTGTAAACAATAATATTTTACTGAATCAAATGTGGATAAGTATAGGTGAGATCGAATTTAAAATGGAAGAGGCTGATTCTGGATCCGAAGTACCTGAAGTAAAAAATGATTTTACCGGTCCTTACACGATTGATTTATTCGATGCAACCCCAGTCAGCCTTCAGTCTGGAACAGTAAGCACATCTGCCTTGCGCAGAATAAAGGTTCAACTTATTAGGACATCTTCCTTGCCCGCGGGCGCGCCAGCAGAGTTGTTGAACAATAGTGTTGTCTTAAGTGGCACAGTAAATGGGAATACATTTTCCTTTGTGACTGAAGAAGAAACCACTTTCGAAGTGAGTGGCCCCAACGCGGTCAATTTATCGGAAAATGCTAGTGTGCTGTTGCAAATTAATTCTGCAAACTTGATTAAAAGAATCGATCTTAGTGCCATCACCACTTCTATGATTATTAGCGACTCAAATAAAGTTTCCGCAACCAATCCTTGCCCATTGATAGATGCAAGTGCAAATGATTTATTTACGTGTTTTCGTAAAGGCTTAGAAAGCGAAAGCAAATTAGGCAAAGATGATAACGGAAATTTTGAATTTGAAGATGGCGAAGATTCTGTAGATTAATAGATTGGTTCTTAAGTTCTGAAAAGAGATTATTTAGAAATGGAGTTAACAGAATCGTAGTGAGCGAGGAAAATTTTTGGGTATTTAACATCGACGTGGAAACTTGTTCTAAATGTGGCGGCAAAAGTGAAGATTATTGCTGCGAGTGAAGA
>JAYSSX010000463.1:0-3597 GCA_043720315.1 Pseudobdellovibrionaceae bacterium
TACCCTAAATACGAAAGTGGATCTGAGCCATATAGAAAACTAAAAGATTTATTTTTGAATAGTGCTAAGAAAATGACTTCAGGAAATTCACTTTCACAGATTAATACGATTTCATTTGAAGTGGTTAAAGAAGACTCAGTAGGTGCCTCACGAATCCGAATCAAAATATTATCGTATGAAAATGAAGTGATCGCTTTTAACGGAGTTATTGGTTACACAAATGCCGGTGAATCAACTTCAGAAGTTGCCAACAGAACACTGGTATTAGATGAAGAAATGGATTTCCGTACTAAAGCCAATTATTTGAAATCAATCAATGAGTCGATTGAACAAGTTGTTTTCAGAACAAACAATGGTGAAGGTACAATCACGGCAGAATTAAGAATGAAAAAATTAGATAACGGTACTCAAGATGTCGTTACTATTGCGATCATTCGCCGCCCTATTGATATAAAAAGTTCAAGTGTGATTCTTAAATAAGAAAATTTTCCAAATGCGAACCCAAAAAGGACTGTCGATGACGGTCTTTTTTTATTTTGTTCAGGAATTCTGGTGACATAATAATATGGTACAAGCATTGCTCTAGTGGTTTTGTAGACTTTCTGAAGAGCTAAAATGGCTCTGAGGGTTCTTCGATGGTATTTCATGTTTTTGTTTGACATAAACTGTTTAATTTCAATATGTTATATTCAGTGAGCATATAAAAAGTTAAGTTGAAACCGGTTAATTAGGGTATAGACTGCAAATGAAGACTTTATCTTGCAGTTGCTTGGGGGCAAAATGGATCTAAAAAAAGAAACTCATTCTTTAGGTACAATGGCAGCTGTTACGATTTCCTCAACAGCAACACTTGCCACCGATCAGAAGCCATTAAGCTATAAAAAACTTCCAGAAATTTTGCAGGCACCTGATGTTTCGAATTATATGGATTTTCGAAAACTATTGAGTGATTTCTATTTATACCGTCGTGAGATGACGAAAAGAGATTTGCGTCCCTACAACTACGCGATGTTTTCAGCCGCTGCGAATATTAAATCGCCAAATTATTTAAAGATGATTATTGAAGGTAAAAGAAATCTTTCGGAAGAAATGATTTCTAAATTTGCTAGGGCGATGGGTTTTAATAAAGAAATGAGCGAAGAATTTCAATTGCTAGTACTGTTTAATCAGGCTACCGATCCTGCTGATAGAAATATTTTGCTAAAGCAACTCAGCGAATTTCGTGTCAGTTCTCAATTGAAAAATGGAATGATTGATAAAAAGACTTGGGAAAAAGTTCCTAACTGGGTGACTTGGATTCTTTTTGCTATGTTAGATCAAGACGGCGTTACTTTTAATACCGAACAATTGCGCGATTTATTAAGAGGCAAGGCTACTTCTGATGAAATTGAATCAGCGCTTAAGACTTTAATTACCTCTCGTGAAATCACTAAAGATGCTGAGACTGGATTACTTAAAAAAGGAACACCAACGGAACCCCAAGATGAAATTCCAGTGGCCCTTGTTCGAAAAATTCAATCACAGTTAATGTATTTGGGATTGGAAAGTTTATTTTCAGATGGTCCTACCGAAAGAGAGTTTGGATCAGTGACCCTCACTTTAACTAAAGCAGAGTTTGAAGATATTCGATTTCAGTTACGAAAAATTCGAAAGCAAATTCATAAAGACAATTCCATTGCCCGAATGTCCTCAAAGGGTGAAAGAGTTTATCAGCTGAACCTTCAGCTTTTTCCAGTTACTGATCGCGCCGAAGGCTAATGCTGCTTCGCGCAACTAGTTAATTTTGGAACATGTTAAGTCTGAAATCTAGGCAAATTTTCTGTCATAAAATGAATTAGAACGCGGTTTTTAACGTTTTAAATGTGGATAACTTAGTGGATATGTACCTAAACTGGTGGATAACTCAGAATTTCAGTCAAGAAATCTAGACATTCCTCCGTGGACACAAAAAAACACAGCTGATTAAATTTCTATCATTAGAGCAAATACTTAAAGTTAAGATTATACTTATTTACTTCACTGGATTTGGAATAAATTCGGGCGAAAACGGATTGAATGTTTATTTTCATACTTTTAAAAAATAAATCTTGATTGCGATTTCTGTACGCAAAGTTAAGATTGAACAATGTGGTCAATCATCGGTGGAACTGGATTTGAAAAATTTGAAAACTTTAAAATCAAACGATTGTTAGATCGAAAAACTCCTTTCGGCGAAACTTCCAGCGGACTTAGTTTGGTTGAAATATTTGGAAAAGAAGTCATCTATATTTCCCGACACGGCCAACATCACGAAGTCCTTCCTTCTGAAATCAATTATCGTGCGAATATTTTTGCTTTAAAGAAATTCGGAGCGACCAAAATTATTTCTATTTCTTCAGTAGGAAGTCTAAAGCACGAGTTTGCTCCAGGCGATTGCGTTGTGCCCAATCAATACATAGATCGAACGAAAGGTATTCGTAAACATTCCTTTTGCGGAGAAGGTATTGTAGGCCACGTTTCATTGGCTAATCCTGTTGATGGTATTCTGTTCGAAGGATTAAAGAATATGGTCCACGGGCTGAACACCAAAATACACTTTGGTGGTGCCTATGTGACTGTCGAAGGGCCCTATTATTCCACTAGCGCAGAATCCCACTCATTTATTGCCAGTGGCGGACACGTCATCGGGATGACTAATTTCCCCGAATATGGATTGGCCAGGGAAGCGGGACTTGCTTATTTACCTTTATCGTTTATTACTGATTATGACTGTTGGAACGACAGTGTTGCACACGTTACCTTGGATGTCGTAAATCAAATCATGCAGACGAATAAACTGAAGGCCTTTCAAATTATTGAGCGAATTCTTAAGGGGATGTCTGAGTACCTTCCGCAAGGAATTCCAGAACAAGGTCTTAAATTTGGCCTAATGACTGATTTGAACTCGGTTCCAAGCCCGCAGAGGGCTTGGTTAGACATCTTGCTTAAATAAAATTACTTTTTTAATTTCCAAAGTTCCGGTTTATCAAAAGTAGTTCCGCCAAAAGATTCGGTGATCCCGGTAAGGTTGGCAGGATGAACAAACGCTTCAGTACGATAATAAAGTGGAATCAATAAATACTCTTTTTGTATCAATTCTTTAATTTTAACCGCAATTTTATTTCGATCTTTGATCGAAAATGCCGAATCAAATTTAGTTAATAAATTGTCCAATTCAGGTAAACTTGCGCGAATAATATTCCCACCAGTCCAACTGTTTTTTTCGTTAGGAATTTCTTTCGAAGAAAAATAGCTACTAAGAGAAGTATCGGTGGGTACCGGTTGGCCAAAAATCGCAATATCAAAGTCACCTTTTTGAACAGTATCTCCAAGGAGAACCCGAGGCGGTTCGTTTTTAACAATACATTGAACACCAATATCTTTATATTGATCGCAGACAAAGGTTTCAATATTTTCTAAAACCTTAATTCCGGAAGAAACTTTGAAAACTAAACTTAAAGTCTTTCCCTCTTTTTCGCGAATATTTTTTGCATTTAATTTCCAACCTGCTTTGTCTAACAGTTTAGCCGCTTCTGACTTAGAAAAAATGGGATTCTCTTTTTTATACAAAGGATGGAA
>JAYSSX010000464.1:0-1711 GCA_043720315.1 Pseudobdellovibrionaceae bacterium
AGCGATGTGTTCATCAGTCAATGCATCTGTTCTTAAAGTCGCAGGAACTCCAACTTTTTCGCAAATCAATTTAGATCTAGAACGGCCTATGCCGAAGATATAAGTTAAAGCGACTTCAACTCGTTTATTTCTTGGTAAATCGATACCCATCAAACGTGCCATATATTAACCTTGCCTTTGCTTGTGCTTAGCGTTTTCACAAATAACTCTAACCACACCTTTTCTTTTGATGACTTTACACTTATTACATATTTTTTTAACAGAAGGTCTAACTTTCATAGATTTCCTCACAAAAGTATTTTGTTATATCATTAACATTCGCCTTGTCTAGCACTAATTGTGCCGAACTCTAAAGCGAGAGTATTTTTTTGATTTCATTGAAAACATTTTCAGGTGGCCTATCGCCGTCTATTTCAACCATGTCACCGGACTTGGCGTAGTAGCTTATTGTCGGACCTGTATTATCTTCAAACTGTTTTAGCCGCTCCGATATCACGTTCTTCTGGTCGTCTTTTCTGTGCACTAAATCACCATCGCAAACTTCGCATTTATTGCCCTTTTTAGAAGGCTTAGTACGAATATGGTAAATTTCTCCGCAATTGGCACAAGTTCGACGTCCTGTAAGTCGTTCTATCAAGATCTGAGGATCAATTTTAAAATACAAAATTTTATTAATTTTAGAATCTGTTTTTCGAAGCAAAGCTTGTAAGCTTTCTGCCTGAATAACCGTTCTAGGAAAACCATCAAATATGATCGATTTACCTTTGTTTTCTGCTAAATACTGTCCGACCAAGTCTATCATCACTGTATCGGGCACTAATTTACCAGAATCCATAAAAACCTGAGCTTTTAAACCCAGTTCCGTTTTGTTCTTTATTGCTGCCCTTAAAAGGTCTCCGGTGCTCAACTGCAAAAACCCATAATTACTTATAAGTTCTCTAGATTGAGTTCCCTTTCCTGATCCAGGAGCTCCAATAAACAAAATGTTCAAAATTGAACCCTTCTACTTCTCATTTTAGCACCCTTTAAAAAAGAGTCGTATTTTTGAGTCAGTAAATGCGATTGAATTTGTTGAGATGTATCAATAGCTACACCCACTAAAATTAATAAACTTGTTCCACCAAAAAGAAATGGAATATTAAAACTTTGAACTAATAAACCAGGTAGAACGCAGACAACGCAAAGGTAAAAACAACCTAATACATTGATGCGATCTAAAACATATCTGATAAAATCAGCTGTGCTTTTTCCGGCTCTGATACCTGGAACAAATGCTCCAGATTTTTTTAAATTTTCAGCTACTTCGTCAGCGTTGAATACGATATCCGTGTAGAAAAAAGAAAAGAAAACGATTAAAGAAACAAAAATAATATTGAAAACAATCCCGTTCGGATTGATTGATTGACTCATCGCTTTGATCCAAGCCACATCAGTGAATTGTGCCAAGGTACTTGGGAACATCAATAACGAGCTGGCAAAAATTGGAGGAATAACGCCTGGAAAGTTAATTTTGACAGGCAAATGACTGGTTGCCGCTGTCGACATTCCACCGTTAGTTGCTAGTTTTTGACTGTACTGAATAGAAATACGCCGTTGCGCAACTTCCATGTAGATAACAGCAAAGATAACCGCAACCATGAATACTAATAATAGAGCTGCTACAATAAATTTTAACTCACCTGTTCCGATAAGATCAAAAAGTTTTTTTGCC
>JAYSSX010000465.1:0-2933 GCA_043720315.1 Pseudobdellovibrionaceae bacterium
TTTGCTACCGACAGAGATGCATGGCCTAAAAAGTCCAACATATTCTCAGTCAAAATACGGTTAACAGCAACATCATCAGCTATAAGTATTCTGAAGTGGCTGATTGGATTGATTTTCTTTGGAATTTCAGAAGGCGGTCCGGCCCTAAATTCAGTAAATTCATCGGTCTCAGATAAGGCCAGTACCATTGAATCCAATAGGCGTGATTGCTTAAGTGGTTTACTAATACAGCCTGAAACCTCACCTCTAATGAGGTCTTCACTTGTTAAATTGTCACCAAATTCAGATACAAAAAGCATTCTGGGAAGTTCATTTCCTAAAGTCTTTTTAAAGTTATCAATCATTTTCTTTGCTTCTCCTGAAGAAAATCCACTAATTATAATTAAATTATAGGGATCCTTTTGCAGAAAGGCCGACTTTAGAAAAGCCTCCGCCTCAGGTGGGGAAGAAACGCTTCCATTTCGCATTTTAAAACCAAGGATATATTTGTTTAATGATTCTCGTGCAATTGGATCTTGCTCGATAACCAACGCACGTTTTCCAATCACTTTCTCCCAACCTATTTTTCTTTCGCCTAGTAGAGTTTCTATTTGCCGCATTGGAATTTCAAACCAAAATGTTGACCCTAGTCCCGGGCTACTTTTGACTCCGATAGTCCCGCCCATTGCTTCAACTATTTTTTTACTAATAGAAAGGCCAAGGCCAGTGCCGCCAAATTTTCGTGTAATACTCTCATCTGCTTGAGTAAATGGATTAAAGAGCTTTTTAACCACCTCTTGTGACATGCCAATTCCGGTATCGACAATTTTGAACAGAACATAATCACTTACTTTACCGGAATTTTGTCCCTTCTCCACATTAATAGAAACCCCCCCTGACGCTGTAAACTTGAGTGAGTTTCCTATCAGATTTAACAAAACCTGACCAATACGCCCTGAATCTCCAGCAACATTTGGGGGTAAATTAGGAGCAACATAGCTGACTAGAGATAATTTTTTTTGCTTCGCCTTAGCCATGAGAATATCAACTTGGCTTTCAACAACATCTGCAATATTTATTTGAGTCTCTTCAATTTCCAATTTTCCGGATTCAATTTTTGAAAAGTCGAGAATGTCGTTAATCAAGTTTAGCAGCGCAGAGCCTGACTGCTGCACTATTTGTGCAAAATTTTTCTGCTTTTCGTCCAACTTCGTTTCCAGCAATAAATCGGTCATTCCGATAATACCATTTAGAGGTGTACGAATTTCGTGACTCATACTTGCAAAAAAGGCAGATTTATCTTTGAGCGCACGCTCAGCACTTTGAACGGCTCTTTCAAGCTTTATACGATTTTTTACTAACTCAGTCACGTCACACAAGGTTGAAACAAGCTGATCGGGCAGGCCAGGGCGTTTCAATAATTTTCCTCGTACTCTGACCCACTTTACAATTTCAGGATTCCGTCGATCTCGAATGCGAAGTTCAAAATCAAACTGCGGAATTTTTCCAGCTATGTGATTTGAAATATATTGTGCGTACATGGCCTCGTCGTCCGGATGAAAAAGAGATTTTATTTCCTGAAAGGTGGGCTCCTCATTCCTCTCGAAACCAAAAATTGATCTACACATATCGTCAAAGTACAAAATATTGCCAGAACCAAAATCTCTTTCCCAAATTCCTTCACCGGAGGCCTCAACAACTCGCTTCAGGCGCGAATAGGCAAGTTGTAACTCATCATTTGCATTTTTTTCCTCAGTAATATCGCAAAAAATTCCATCTATTGAAATGGGACGACCCACTTCATCAAATGTAGCCGAGGCCTGCAGGCTCAGCCATCTTAAAGACTTGTCATCATCTCTGACAATTCTAAATTCGGTGTTATATCCTTCGGAGGCCATAGACTTCTGCTGATATTCAAGTATGCGTTCTTTGTCTTCAGCGTGAACATGACTCAAAAATGTTTCAAAGCGCCAAGACTCAAATGGAGTTTTATATCCGAAAAGCTCGTCATGTTTTTTACTTCGCCAAATGTTGCCTGTTGCAAGGTTGTGGCTAAATATAACTTGGTTTCCAGCTTCTAAAACGGAATTTAATTTTCGATAGGACTTCTCTTCCTCTTCTAAAAATAGCCTCTTTTTTTGAATCCCAAAAAAGTATGTCTGAAGTAATAGACCGAGAATTATTGCTAGAAATTGGCCGAAGCATAGAATATAAAATGGACTAGGGTCCTGAAGACTCAACAGGTATCTTTCAGTTGGAAAAATCAAAATTCGCCAGTGAGCAAAGCCAAAATCAAACGACTGCTCAATCGAATACTTTGTGAAGGCCGCGGTGGTGCTAAACTTTTCAAAAATAATCTTGCCGTCTTCTATTACTTGAAGTTGGAACTGATCAGGGTTGACGTAATTTAGAAATAGTCGATCAAGGGCAAGCGTAGCATAGCTGTATCCTATAAACTTGGTGTCACGAAGCTGTACGACAGGTAATAGGCTTCCCAGCTCTCCAGATTTCAAACGAATGGAACGAGTCATTGATGGTTCTTTCGTATCTTTAGCTTGGATAAATGCTTCACGCCAAACGGGGTCATTTGTTTGAAGAAAGTCAGTTACCTGCCTCTGCAGTTCCATTGGATACGTCCAAATTACACGAGAACTTGCGTCGGTGATTCCGAGACGGTTTATAAAACTAAGTTGATCAAGATAGTTTTGACTATCTACTCTTAAATACTCTCTATCTTTAATTCCGGTGATTGCAATTCGAGAAGCAAAACTTTTCATTGCATTGGCAGTCTGGTTAAGGTTGTCTGAGAGCGCTATCTTTGCCGATGTGGCCTTTAATTGAAGTTCGTGACCTACACGTTTCTCCTCATTGTAAACTGAGTTTTGCCAAACGGAAAAGGCAACCAAATTAATCATTATAGTCGCGGTCATGGGTATAAGCCTGTATCTATCCTT
>JAYSSX010000466.1:0-5098 GCA_043720315.1 Pseudobdellovibrionaceae bacterium
ACTGTTTCGAAATCAACTAATCCGAAGTTTTATCAATTAATTGAGAAATTCAAAGCGCTGACCGCTTGCCCCATATTGCTAAATACTAGTTTTAATGTCCGCGGTGAACCGATTGTAAACAGCCCAGCTGAAGCCCTCAACTGTTTTTTTGCAACGGGATTGGAAATTTTAGTTTTGGAAAATTTCTTAATTTTAAAAAGCGATCAAACCAGCGACTATGTTTTCGAAAATAAAGTCGTCTTAGATTAATTTAACCCAGTCGAACGCTTCGTTGGGAAAGTGATCCTAATTCGTATCCCTTGATATCAAAATTAATGACATCACTTTTATCGCTGGCTCCAAGTACGTATAATAAAGGCAAATAATGTTCTAACGTTGGAATACTTAATTTGCCCGCTTCAGTTATATGAAAGTCGTTGATAAGAGATTGATGATTTTGATCAAGAATTTGTTTTTCGGCCCAATGATCAAATTCAATATTCCACTCAAATGCAGAGTCTGGATTTTCCCAATTTATTCTTCTAAGGTTGTGAACTATATTACCACTCCCTAAAATAAGAACGCCTTCATTTCGTAGTTCTTTTAGTTTATTACCCAGTTCATAATGAAACAAAGGAGGTTTGGAATGATCCATACTTAATTGTAAAATCGGAATGTCAGCCTTAGGATAGAGATGTTTAAGAACACTCCAAGTGCCGTGGTCTAAGCCCCATTGTCCGTCATCTTTTCCTATACTGGGATCTATGAATTTTTTATGAAGCTCCTCAGCTAATTCTGAGTCTCCGGCGGCTGGATACTTAACTTGGTACAGTTCATCGGGAAATCCAGACATATCGTATATCAATCGAGGTTTATCCGTGCTGGTAACGTAAGTTCCTTTAGTCTGCCAATGGGCTGAAATTGTAAGAACGGCTTTGGGAGTTGGTATTTCATTAGCCAGTTTTGAAATTGATTTGGTAAAAGTATTGTCAGCCAAGGCGTTCATAGGAGATCCATGACCTAAAAAAAGTACAGGCATCTTGGCTGACGACATTTAATACTACACGTTCTTAGAAACTACAAAATCCATATCGAAATAAGGTTGTTTTGCTAAACCCAAACATTTCGTATTGATTTTGAGTTTACCATTTTCATTTACCGAACGAACCACACAAAAGTTAAATTCAATGCAATAGGCACCAGCAACTCGTAATTCATTATCCCAACCTGCACCAACGAAAGAATGCATTGAACTTGAAGTAAGTTCGAAGGTTTCATAGCCCATTTTTTCCTTAGGAATTTTACAAACTTCCGTTAAATGAATATCACCTGATCCAAATACAACAGGTGCTTTGATTTGACGTAGCTGTTTCATTAACAATGTAAATTCTGTAGGGTTGCTTTGCTCTAAGGATTCAATAAAGGTCTTTTTAGCACCGTTAAAAATTTGATTTCCATTGATAACCCAGGCTGGATTTTGGTCAGCACTTAGACCCGCAATTAACCAATCGTGATTTACCTTGCCCCAGTGCCCATAGGTTTCTTGGGCCATCGCGGTTGAATTAGGTTGGCGGAAAGAGCGATCATCCATAAAAAAGAATTTTTGTTTAAATCCGTTTAAATAGCTTGAAGTACCTTGAGGTGATTTCGACCAGACACCAGTCAAATCCTGACCACTAAAAGCAGCTTTGAAGATACGGTCTGCGGCTTCTTTGGAAATAAAAGTATTATCGCCATCGTTAGTACCAAAATCATGATCATCCCACAAAGCAAAAATTGGCTTCAACTGAGCCCAGTGATAAAGAGGAATTCTACGGAAAGAATCGATATATCTTTGCCACAAATCATATTCGGTGGCTTTTTTTCTTTCAACGAATTCAAAAGAATCTACGTAAACCTGATCTCCGCTAAGAACTAAAAAGTCTACATCTTCTCTTTGAAGGCGATTCCACATAGGGTCAATCACTTCATTAAAGCGAAAATCATCTGCCATACAAGAAACCATAGCAAAAACTGGATCGGCTTTGCTTGTATTTAAACTTTGGAAAGATCTTTGATCAACCAAAGTCGTTTTATCGTTTACTTTTAAAGTGTAAATCACGCCAGGGGTTAGCCCGGTGACTTTGATCTTATCTATATTATAGAAAGCAGGGCCCTTTACGGTTTCGTAAGTTTTAACATCGTAAGTTCTCCCACTGTCATCAGTGACAGAGTAGGTGTAGGCTTTTAGTCTTGGAGTAAAAATATTTATATTAGATTCGCTGTCTGAAGTAGGTCCCTGTATTATCGATAAATAACCGACTTTAAAAACCTTTGAATTCGCGATTTCGGCAGAAGGCGGAAATTCAGCTGGCTGTGTCTTCGAATCGTCATTATCTTCGTTGCTAATGTTCTTTTCAGCGGCATTAGCAGCCGGCTGACAACCTGTTAAAGCGTAAAGAAACGGAATCGAACCAAATGCTTGTAAAAAGCGGCGTCTTTGAAGTCTCATCATAATATCCCCCCTATGATTTAACTGTCTTAAGCGTTAAACAAAGGGAAAGTCTTGTCATTATAAATAAAAAAAACTCAAAATTAGAGTTTTAGAAACGCGTCTAGAATCTTGTGTCAAAAATCTTGATTAAAAAATGTCCTGATTTTGCCTGCAATCAGCGAGTCATTTTGCTTTTTTAGTTTGAATTTTTTTTTCAATTTTGGTTGGAAAAGCGACTTCGATTAAATCTCCATACCCAGATTCTTTCATTTTTTCTTTGGGAATGAATCGCATTGAAGCCGAATTCATACAATACCTTTTCCTAGTAGGGGGAGGTCCGTCATCAAATACATGTCCCAAATGTGAGTTAGCATATTTACTGCGTACTTCAGTGCGACTAACAAATAATTCTTTATCTACTTTTTCAACGAAGTTCTCTTTAACTAAAGGTTTGGTGAAGCTGGGCCAACCAGTTCCTGATTCATATTTGTCAGAGGAACTAAAAAGCGGCTCTCCCGAAACGATATCCACGTAAATGCCCTCCTTTTTATTGTCCCAATATTCATTTTTAAATGGATATTCAGTATCGGCATTTTGAGTGACTGAAAACTGCAAAGGGCTTAAAGTCTTTTTAAGCTCGGCCTGAGAAGGTATTTTATTTTCTTTCCAATGTTGCCCAAAAGATAAAGAAGCGAAAAACAGAATAGAAATAACAACTAATTTTTTCACGATAAGATCCTATGTTAAGGATCATTTTAGCGACATTAAATTTTTTTAGCTATTAAATAAAGGTTGTTGCCAACTGAAAATCTTTCTATCACGACAAATCCGACTTTTTTCATTATTTCGGTAATATCTTCGATATTATAGGGAGTTACCAATATTCCCTTACGGATGCCCCAAGTACAAATTCCGTCGGCAATTTTTCCAAAAAAAGAACTTTTGTCAGGGTAGATAAGGACATTGGTGAAGAAATAGCATTCAGGTTTTAGGACTCGGTACATTTCCTTCAAGGCCAAATCCACTTCAGGAATACAATGAAGTGCGTTAGCCAAGTTGATCGAGTCGAACGAGTTATTCAGGAAAGGAAGGTGGGATGCATCCGCAATTTGTAGAGTAAAATTTGGGCTTGCAAATTTATTTTTTGCACCCTCCAACATATCAGATGAATAATCAAAACCGATACCAGTCATCAACGGATTTCCAAGAATGTAATGATTCCAAAGATCCGTTAACTTCGCCAAAGTTCCAGTTCCAATAGCGGCTTCTAAATGATGCCCTTGTAAATTTTTTCGAAAAAACAGCATTTGATTCCATAGAAAATCATTGTAGGAAAAGGTTAAAATAAAGAAACCGCGGAGGTCATACCACCAAGTCGGTGATTCGTAGGCCTTCGCAATTTTAAGAAGTTTTTCGCCGTTTAGATTTGATTTCACTTTTTGCCTTTGGTTTTAAGGAATAGCTTTTAATATATTCTTCTAAATTATTGATGTAAGTTTCCCATTGAGGATTTTCATCGGGGTGTAATTTAACGGCGAATTTTCCCGACTGGACTATAGCTGCAACTTCGGCTTCGATTGGAATTTTTTCGTCAGCAGAGATGTCAATTTGCAGCTTAATCAAGTCGCCTTTTTGGATTGGAACCGGACAATATATTAAAAGCCCAACCATTGATACATTCGCAATAAAAATCGAATGGATTGAATTGGTGTATTTGTTGATATAAAAGCCGGTCAAATTTACGATCCGTCTGGCATATCTTCGCCGTTCGCCTTGGTTTTTTTCAAGGATGCTAACGACCGCTTCATAGGTTGGGTCAGCGTAAGAATTCAAAATATCTTTTTTTTCATTTTCCGAAAGATTCTGAATGATTGCGGCTTTATGATTAAAGAAGTAATTCAACATGTCTGGATTTAGAATCGGGAGTGATGCAGTTTTGTAGTTTCCTTCTGGTAATAAGTGTAATTTGTTTCGGTTGAGATCGTTATAAAATGCATATAGGTTTTTTGATTTCGAAAGTTGACCGTAGTGGTTAAAAAATAGATTTTGCTGAGCCTGAAGGTCGCAATACAATACCGACGAGTGACTGCAGTTGACAAAGTCGTATTTAAAATCTTCGATAATTGTGTTAAAAAAGAAAATGGCTTTGTAGTAATCTGAAACTTTTTTATTTATGCAGATAATCCAATGGGTAGCACCTAGGTTTTCTACAGCAAAAAAGTAAAGAAAACGGGTAAGGCCAAATAATAGGGAGTGGTTTCGGCGAAACCTCTTTTTAATAGCCAAGGCAGAAATCTCGGCAACTCGTTTTTTGCCCGCCTTAAAGGCTTTCAGGTCGACATTTGTTTCAACCGGCAAGCCAAAGGAAGAGTCCAAAATGTGTGTAACAGTAGCAACGACTTCTTTTCCCTTTTTTGCTATGATCATCGTTGAGCTTGGAAGCAGGTGGTATTTTGTTATCCGTAACTGGGTTTGATTGGCATCCATTAGCCCTTCGTTTAAATAACTGTCGTAAAGCAATTCGAAGCCCTGTTCGATTTCATCTTTAGTGGTAGCAACCATAAAGCGAAATCCATTGATGGACTCATCATGAATATGAATCATCTGCCTGATAATTGAAAACCTAATTTCATGAGGCAAAAGTCC
>JAYSSX010000467.1:0-4006 GCA_043720315.1 Pseudobdellovibrionaceae bacterium
CAGTAACAGTACCAGCTCCGCTGCCGATCTGGGAGCCCGCATTCGATGAATCAATGATCGCCGAATATAAAGAAGTGTTAAATATTGTAACCCTTCGGCAGAAAGCAGTTTTGATCGATGCGCGTTCCGAGTCTGAATACTTAGGCAAGGTAAAATCCAGTCAATGGAGTACTCATTTGCCAGAAATCGAAGCGATTAATATTCCATGGACTCAATTTATAACTGGCAAAAATGAATTTGATATTTCCTTGAAAGAACGGATTAAGACCTTAGGGATCGGACCTGATGATCGTATTGTTACCATTTCGAACCGAGGCGTTCGTTCAAGCGTAGCAGCCCTGGCACTAAGAAAAATGGGTTTTAAAAACGTAGGAAATTTTACTGGCGGGTATACCCAGTTAATCAGCCTTTCTGGAAAAATTAGGAGGTAATCTATGGGTGAAACGAAACAAAAAAAAGTTCTCATCTACACTAAAGATGATTGTGCTTATTGTGTAATGGCTAAAAAATTCTTAAATAATCGAGACATCGTTTACGAAGAAATTCACTTAGGAAGTGATTTTAGTAGAATCGACGAAGTGAAAAATAAAACCGGTTGGAGAACCATGCCTGTCATTTTGATTGATAACAAGGTTATCGGTGGATACACCGACTTAAAAAGCCTAGAGGACGATGGTAAATTGAATCAAATGTTAGGGCTGGAATAGTTGTCTGATCTTTGTTTGATTTGTCATTCGCAGGACCTTTTAACCTGGTCCATTGGAAAAAAGGGCAGATCCTACATCGCTTGCCGACGATGTGAATTTGTCAGCCTAAATCCTCAGTATAGAATTTCCTCCGAATTAGAAAAACAAAGATATTTAGAACATAACAACGATGCGACGTCTTCCGATTACCTCAACTACGTTCAAGGTAACTTTCAAAATATCGAAAAAATGGCCTTGTCTGAATTGAAAAGCGCTAAAGGTTCTCCTGCCAATATCAGTGTGCTTGATTTCGGTTGCGGACGTGAACCCATTCTTGCCAATCTTTTGAAAAAGGATGGGTATTCGGTTTTTTTATATGATCGGTATTTTTTTGATGGTATTGAATATTTGAATGAAACTTATGACATAGTTTTATTGATCGAAGTGATCGAGCACTTGGCTGATCCGCGGGCGAAACTTTTGGAATTGAAAAAGCGACTTAAACCAGGTGGCAAAGTGCTTATCCGAACCGAGCCACTGACCTTTGAAGAACAGTTTTTCAAACGTTGGTGGTACCCTGGTGACAAAACACACATCAGTTTTTTTAACGAGCGGTCTATGCGAAGTTTAGCTGCGACAAGCGGAATAAAAGTAGAATCTGTACAGGGTCCATTTTTTGTTTTAACTTAGTGATAAGTAGTTGAGAAGCTGTTTGGAGAATGTATGTCTGCTTCAATAGAAAAAATGTTTTCAAAGAAGCGATCATTGTTATTCTACGTGCTAGGTATTACTGTATTCTTTTCCTTATTGTGGCCATCCCTACAGTTATTTTATCTTAAAGATGCAAACGTTTATATTCCCTTCGGATTTATTTTTTCCTTCGGATTTTATTTTGTGTACACCGGTTTTTGTGCTGCCGTTTTGGCTTCCATTCGTCAAAGGTACCTTAAACGTTTTATCGCTTTTATTTTAGCCCAGTTTTACTTGCATCCTTTTTTTCAGATTTTCTATTTTGATACCTACAAAACGTATTTAGGGCAGCAAAATCTTTCCTTGTTAATGCGCGAACCTTTGTTCTTATGGAAAATTCTTACTGTCGAGTTTAGCCTTGGAAGGCTGATCGTATTTGTTTTAGGAGGAGTAGCAGTTGCTTATTATCTTTTGAATAACTTACGAACTCAGCCTAAAGATTACTTGTTTTGGTTTCGAAAAAAAGGCGTTTGGGTTTTTACGATTTTGATTTTTGCCCTGCAGCTAAAGTGGTGTTTAAATCATGATCGATCGCAGGTATGGATTCGCCCTTTTTATATTTTCTGGCTTATTTTATTTGGATCCGTGCTGACCCAAACTTTTCGCCAAAGTATATTTAAAAGGATGTCGGCTGGATGTGGTTTAGCGTTTGTTGCGCTGATGTTTTTGTTTAATATTTATATCCAGCAAACCAAAACTTGGCTGTTTTTTGACGTAGGATATTATCGTTCCTTATTTGGTGCTTACTTTGTATCAACGGCCTTTAAAGACATGCAACAAAATCAAGACGCTGTCCTTCGATGGCAAAATTTGCCTCCTGTAGATTTGGGATATAATATTTTAGTTATTTTGAATGATTCACAACGGTGGGATTTTTCTGCAAATGCGAATCCACCTGTGGTGACCGATCAAGAGTTGGATTTCTTTTATAAAAAAAGTTACGTTTTCGAATTTCCTATAAGCCCAGCTAATTTTACTGATACGGCATTGCCTTCGATTCTATCCGGATTTTCCTCTGATAAAGACGTTACCTTTATTAAGTCCAATTTGGTGCTGTGGGATTATTTCTCGAAAACCGCACAGGCCTTTTTTATTTCTACGCAAGATATCAGCTGGTCGAAGCTGAATTTACTTTATCATTCGGTTTCGGGAAACAAAGTATGGAGTGCCGTTTTAGATACCAACTATAAAGGGATTCCTGAGGACATTAGCGACCGAGTTTCCTTCGAATATATGAAAGAGTACCTTGGGAAGCTTAAAAGGAATTATGTAGGAGTTTGGCAAACCTACGCAGCCCATTTTCCCTATACAGCGGAGGCAGAGTTTAAAACTCATTTGCCTTGTGACTTAACCCGGAAAACGGGCACAGAAAATTTTAAAAATTGTTATTTGAATGGACTAAGCTATAGCGCCCATATTCGCGCAGAACTTTTGAAGTCGATCGACCTGGAAAATACTGTTGTGATTTTAACTTCGGATCATGGCGAAGGATTCGGTGAACATGGTATTTTTTTTCACGGTATTGATTATCATCAGGAAATGGTCAAGGTGCCATTGGTTTTATATATTCCCAACCGTTTGCAGAAAATGATTCCCGAGCAGTATCTTCAGAACTTGCAAAACAACGTAAAAAAAGTAGTGAGTTTGCTGGATATTGTTCCGACGTTATTAAATCTCAGCGAATTTATTACAGGAAAAAAACTAGTGGCCGATTTAAACTATTTTTCCGGCAAAAGTCTATTCAGCCATTGGGATCATCGTGCGGTTTTTTCCAGTCATTGTTTTCCGCAGTATCGTTGTTATAGTCGAGATATTTTGTTTGCCGATGAAAACTATTATCTTATCTTCCGGCCCGCCGAAAGTATTTTCCAAGTTTATAATACATGGGAAGACTTAAGGCAGGAAAGACCTCTGGATCACAATAATTTAGACAATTCGAAACTGAAAATGCTGGTCGATGAAGCCGCAGTCATTCATCCCTCGGGTGCAGCTATAAAGTCTGTTTTAGGGCTGTAGAAAAATCTTCGGAATCTTCGTGAATTTTAATTTCGTCGAAAATTTCTTTAAATAGGGGATAATTTTCGGATAACAATTTTAACCATTGTTTAGTACGTGCTTTGGCTAGATGAATGGAAAAGGTCTCAGAAGTTAAACTATGAAAGTCTTTTACCTTGTTTCGAATTTCTAAAGAAAGATCTTTATCTTCGGGAACTTGATTTTTAATTTGTAAAAAAATAAATGGATTTCGTAAGGCGCCTCGGCCAATCATAAACTGGGTGTAGCCAGTCTGTTCTTTACAACGAAGATAATCCTGAACGCTAAAAATATCACCATTTGCCACCAACTGAATATCTGGATTTATCCGAAGGGCTGCTTCCTTAATTTTTATCAGCCATTGCCAATGTGCTGGTGGCTTATAAGCATCGGTTTTGGTTCGGGCATGGATTGTCAGCCGATTGATTCCCGCTGAAACTAAGGCTTCTGCATTGCGCACACAATCGCTGGGATCTTCAAATCCCAATCGCATTTTAGCCGAAACCGGAATCTCTTTGGGGAGCTGTTTTCGAACT
>JAYSSX010000468.1:0-3091 GCA_043720315.1 Pseudobdellovibrionaceae bacterium
CACGCGGAGGGGTCATCAAAGCCCAGTCGGATTTTGGCGGTGACAGGTACGTCGGCTGGAACGGCTTCGCGTACAAACTTTACGATTTCAAAAAGACGATCGGTGTATTTTAAAAGTGTGGCGCCACCATCATGGCGGTTAACGGTTTTTGCCGGGCAACCGAAATTAAGATCAACTGCGAACGCACCTAACTCGGCGGCGCGACAAGCATTTTCTGCCAGCAGGGTGGCGTCACCTCCCAGTAACTGTACGATAATGGGAACGCCGTTGTCGGTCTTGCAAGACTGGTTGAATTCAGGACAGTCGCGAAACCATACTTTATCCGAGATGACATTTTGTGAAACGCGGAAAAATTCAGTGACACAAGTATCAATGCCGCCCACTTCGGAAAGAATCTTTCGCATAGGCGCATCGATAACGCCCTCCATGGGTGCAAGGAAAAGGTGACTCATTTGATAAGTTTGGAAATAAATTGAAATTCAGCTTCAGTAACTGGCTGAACTGAAAGTCTTTGTCCGCGCTGAATTACTTTCATCTGGCTGAGTTCTCGGTGTTTTTTCAACTCGGACAGTTCGACGACGTTTTTAAATTTTTCGATAAACATTACTTCGGCGCAAAACCAAATTGGCTTTTCTTTTGTCGCTTTAGGATCATAAAAATCGCTTTTTTTCTGAAACTGTAACTGGTCAACAACGTTTGTTTTTGTGATCTGGGCGAGACCAACGATTCCAGTCGGTTCGGCGCTAGAATGATAAAACAAAGCGATATCATTTTCTTGCATTGATTGGGTCATAAAATTGCGCGCTTGATAGTTTCTAACGCCCTCCCAAAGGGTCTGCCCATCTTTGCACAGGTCATCAATCGAATACGAGTCCGGTTCCGATTTTAAAAGCCAATAGTTCTTCATGAAACCTAGATAATCTCCAAATCCTCGATTGGCAAGCGAATCAAAGGATACCGGTTATAATTATTTGGTAAAAAACCGATTTTAAGAGCGGTTATGACCTCGTATTCATGGCTAATTCCAACGATGTCTTTCATTAAATGGATCCCTTTCGGATCCATTGCCAGCGCCGATAAGGGGGCCCCGTAGAATCCATGTAATGTTAACAGCAACCAGTCGCGGTAAAAAATTTTTCCATGATCGATACGGGACGTATTTTTGGGGCAAAAAATCACGGCAACTGCGGAGGAAGACATTATTTTCGGCAGATCTGTAATGAGAAGTCGGGTAATACCGATAAAGTGCAAAATGCGGAAGAGGAAGGGTCGTAAAATAAAACTTGCCCCGAACGATTCAATGAAATTTAAAGACAGGGATTCGCTGTTAACACCATCACGGCTCCAGTTAGGATGTCCTTTGAAGTACCTTGTCCAGACATACAATTCTTTTAAAAACCCTGGAGTGGACATTTGTTCCAAGTTGGATCGATCGTAAACTTTAGCCATTTCTTTAACAGCATTGGGGTCGGTTATCACTTTCATGGTTTCAGTAACATGCTTGATTTTAGCCACTTCTTCGATTCCGGGTTTTAAAAAGTTTCCGCGGTAGCTGAAACGCTTTTCGATAGCCTGAAATAAAGATTCTTTAGCCGCATCTGAATCTCCTAAAAATTTATCATTTTGATTATTTAAAATAACTGAAGAGTCCTTTTTTGCAAATTCAACAGTTCCAATATGAATGTCTTTATCATCGGTAGTGCCTGAATATCCTGTTTGGTTAAATATATCCATATCGACGGTTTCGCTAACGATCATAAATCCCAAATGATTAAGGGTCAAATCTAGTCCGTAAATAAGGCAACCAATAGTGAGTTTAAGTTCCGTATGGTTACCATCGGCCACGGGTAAAAATCGATCCGAACAAAAAAAGATCTTTACCGCATCATCGCGAAATTGAATTTTTAGCGGCTGTATATTATGCGCACTTGGTGTGCGGCGTATCGCTTCTAAAATGACCATTTTTTGTTGCGCGTTTAATGCCATCTAAATCCTTAAAGAGTCCACTTTAATCCTAAAGAAAAACTATAGATATTCGAAATCGTCAATTCGGTCTTTTCACTTCCGGCGGCGTAAGTGGCCTCGGCATACATGACAGTAGAATCGGTAAGGCCTTTGTCAAAATCAAATTGAAAAACCTGTGAACTATCCTGCAGTGAAATGAGATCTCGTAAAGATAAATTGATATCATTTGATGAGCCCAGATCGGGTATGCGGAGACTCAGATAAAGATAGTGCTGACCAAGAAGTTCCAATCCCGGCGCAAAGAAATGGGTTAAGTTTTTTGCTAAATTAAAGGATAGTGCCGTTGCTGCACTGATTGCATTTTTCATTTCTTCGGCTTTGAGTCCAGCCGAATTGTAAATGTATTCAACACGAAAATCGGTGCGACCTTCATATCGAAAACCTAAGGTACTGAAGGTCTGAAAACTTCCTGTCTTATCTTGAAAAACCATATCGTAAAGCCCAAAAAGATTTTTTTCTGGGGAAAAATTGTATTTGCCCGCCGAGTGTTTGATATCGAAATAAATCGAATGCCCTGTCTCTGTCGTCCAATTAAAATATTCGCCGAAAAGAGGCCTTTGCTTTTCGCCAAGACCTATAACTAGCCCCAGATAATTAGTTCCGGTAAAGGTGTATTCTGATTTAAGCAACAGTTTCGAACCAAAGTTTTTTTCAGAAATCCAGTAGGGATCGTTGTTGCTAATAGGTTCTGAAATAAAAATATAATTTAAGTTGTCGGTGGCGTTGTAGTTCACTCGGAGTAATACGTGACCCTTTTCTTTATAAAAAAAACTTTTTTGTTGAGAGTTAAAGTGGAAAAACGGATTTGTAGGGGATATCAATTCAGTCGGACCCCATTGAAAATTTTGTAAACCAAAAACCAAAGATAAATTGGATTTTAATAACAAGTCAGCGTAGGCATCGCTGAGATCTAATTTCGTATCTGATTTGTTTTTCTTTTCGTCGGGGTTTTTCAATTCAATAGATGTAGAATCCAATAGGGCTCTGCCTCTAACAACGTACTTAATAAATCGCGACTTTAGAACCATTTCAGGTCTTAAATCAGATGTGAAGTGACCAGAGGGAA
>JAYSSX010000469.1:0-6863 GCA_043720315.1 Pseudobdellovibrionaceae bacterium
ATTTTCCTTAAACTTTTTTTATTTCGCCACGGCCTAACCAAATTTCGATCTGTTTATCTAAACTGTCGATACTGCGAGCATAATATTCGGCCGTTAAAATTTCCGTTTGTTCTACACTAACATCTGCGCATTTGCCAAGCCTCTGACAACGGTCTTGGTAAATATGATAAAGTCCCAAGGCACCTGCCACTGATATATTGAAGCTTTGGACAAAACCTGACATGGGAATGATGACTTTGTAATCAGCCAGTCCCATCATTTCGGCACTGATTCCGTCTTTTTCATTTCCCAACACAAAAGCTGTAGGTTTCGAAAAATCGATTTCGGAAATGGGTTTAGCCCTTTCATCAAGATGAGTTACAACGATTTGATACCCATTTTTCTTTAAATTTTGAATACAATCACCAGTGGTTTTCCATTTATTAACGTCAATCCACTTTTCTGCACCTTGGGTGACCCGATTGGCGTTCTTAAATTTTTCGCCGGTTTCAATTAAGTTAAATTGCGTAAATCCCAAAGCCTCAGCCGTCCGCATCACAGCACTAGCATTTCCACGGTCATAAATATTTTCTAGTACTACTTGTACCGCAAAACACCTTTCTACGGCGACTTTACGAATTTTTTTTTGACGTTCGGAAGTTAAAATTTGTTCAGCTTTTTTAATCAAATCCAAATGGTGAATTTTTTTGTTTGGCTGAACATGAATGACTTCACGATAAGGAAACATTATCGAGTCACTAACTCGGCATTTTTAGCAAGGTCACGTGTGATGTTTTTTTGATGAGCTTCCAAAGTGCCTCCACCAATTTCTAATAACTTAGCATCGCGCCAAAGTCGTTCCACTACGTATTCCCCCACATAGCCATAGCCACCTAAAACTTGCATCGCCCGATCGGCCACATTTTTTCCCATTGTCGTTGCAAATAATTTAACACCGTCAGAATCCACCCGACTGCCTTCTTTGTTTAAATTCATTTTTCGAGCTGTGTCGTAAACATAAGCGCGGGCCGCCATATATTCAGCATAACTGTCAGCAATGTACTTCTGAATTTGACCATAAAAATTAAGTGGTTTTCCAAAGGCTTCGCGCTCCTGCGCATAACGATTCATTACTTCAATCGAACGCTTGGCAATACCTAAACTCATTGCTGCCAAAGTCAGTCTTTCCAGTTCAAGGTTTCGCATCATATGCAGCATACTATCACCTTCATGACCAATCAAATTGGCAACAGGCACTTTGCAATTATCGAAAACTAATTCAGCCGTATTTGATCCTCGCATACCTGTCTTATCACGAATCTTTTGTCCAACACTGTAACCCGCATGCGTTTTTTCTACTAAAAAGGAAGAGATCAAAGCCCGGCCATTTTTTTCGCCCGTCTTTGCGTAAACTAAAATACAATCAGCCGGAGTACCATTTTCGTCAATAGTGCCATTGGTGATCCACATTTTTCGACCATTTAAAAAATAGAAATCACCGTTTTTAACTGCAGTGGTTTGCATGCCCATTACATCAGTTCCGATGGCTGGTTCACTCATCGCCATTCCTCCCACCCACGAACCATCACACATTTTAGGAAGATATTTAGCTTTTTGCTCTTCGCTGGCATTAACCGAAAAATTATTCACCAACAACATTGAATGGGCCAAATAAGCCAAACAAAAACCTGGATCTGCATTGGAAATTTCTTCATGCGTAATTACGGCCGCAGTCGCATCCATTCCCGATCCGCCGTACTTATCGGAAACGGTAATTCCCAATAAACCCAACTCTGCTAACTTTCTAAACAAGGGAAGATTAAACTTTTCCTTGCGGTCATATTCGAGAGCCTGAGGTTCGACTTCAGATTTGGTAAAAGACCTTACCGTTTCGCGAAGCATAGAATGCTCTTCAGTCGAATTATATAAATCAAACGTTTGCAGATTTACTGTTCTGCCTGAAAAAACATCATTTTCACCGTGAGAAGCCATGACACACCTCGTTTTTTTTGAGATCTTTGTGTATCATCGCAGTCACGAAAATACAATTTTTTAACTCCAAAACTTGTGTTACATAGAGCCTTATGAAAGCTAGCATCATTGGAATCGGAACCGAGCTTACTTTAGGTCAAATTTTGAATCGAAATGCTCAGTGGATTTCTGAAAAATTACAATTGTTAGGAGTGGAAACAGTTATTCATTTAGCTGTTCCTGACCACGAGCAACTTATTCTGGAATCACTGGATTTTTCAGCAGATCGAAGCGATTTGATTTTTACCACTGGCGGCCTTGGCCCAACAACGGACGATTTTACTAAAGAGGTCATCGCCAAGTGGACAGGTAAACAGCTGCAGTATGACCCAGACTCATGGGACCGTATAGTTGAGATGTTTAATAATCGTGGAGCAGTAATTAGGGAATTTCAGAAACAACAGGCATACTTTCCACTGGGTGCAAAAATTTTGACTAATAATGCGGGCACAGCCAACGCTTTTTCCATGGAACTATCCCAAAAAAAATCGCCTAAAAAATTATTCGTATTACCAGGCCCGCCTTTAGAAATTGAAACAATATGGGCTGATCATATTAGTAAAGACTTGGAAATTCTATGTAAAGATCTCGATCCCTATTTAACTTACTCTTGGGATTGCCAAAACGCCGGTGAATCCGAAATTGCTTTTCGAACTGAAGCTGCTTTGCAAGGGTGTTCGCTGACTAAAGGTTATCGGGTTCACAAACCCTATGTTGAAGTAAAACTATCGTTTTATAAATCTCAACTTAAAGAAGCCAAACCTTATATCAAGGCGCTCGACGAATCCTTAGCTTCCTATATTTACAAAAAATTTCCACGTTAGGGAATTTATTAATCTGTCAGCAACTATCCGCAATCAAAACATTGGAACTCCGTAAAAGATTGTGCTTTCATCGGTTGTTCTAACTTCGAACCGTCGCGGTAAATAGCCACCGATTTTAAACCTAACTGCCAAGCTTCAAAGTATATCTTTTCAATTTCTTCGACAGTTGTTTTGCCATCGACATTCACCGTTTTTGAAATAGCACCCGAAATAAACGGCTGCATAGCTGCCATCATTTTTAAATGATCGGCCGGCGATATTTCACCCGCTGTTGAAAATATTTGGCGATGTTCCGAGCGTAAGCGCGCTGAAAAACCTTTTTGCAAAAGTTCTTCTTCAATATTCTTGATTTCATCTTCGGGATATTTAAGTTTGCGCAGCGCCGGAACAATCGACAGACAAGTCGACTTGATAAATCCCCCGCCCACTAATTGTTTAACTTTGATTAAAGCAAACTCTGGTTCGACACCTGTGGTTTCGCTGTCCATAACCAAACCTATCGTTCCTGCCGGAGCCATCACCGAGACCTGAGCATTACGAAGACCGTATTTTCCAAATCCTGAAATCACCGAGTCCCAGTTGTTTTTGCTTTGATCTAACCACTGCGGAGGCAATAGGGACCATTCGATGTTTTTTTGAGCCTTCGAGTGCATAGTCAAAACTTGTTGCGCACTTTTTTTATTTTTTTTCAAACCGGCAAATGGTTTTTTTACTTTGGATATTTTTTGGCTTTGTAAATAGGCTTCGGACGTTAACAAACTACTTAACGCTGACATAATTGTTCGGCCTTGATGCGAATTGTAAGCCATCGCATTTTGCATTAGAAAAGCACCTACTCCGGTAAATCCAATTCCCAGTGGCCTAAAATGGTGCGTTTTTTCTGCAATTTCGGCTGAGGGATAGCCGGAAAGATCGACTAAAATTTCCTGACAAAGTATCATCATCTGCACTACATGCTGAAACTCTTTTAAATCAAATTCAGGAAACGAAAATTTCTTCAGATTGATACTCACCAAATTGCAAGCAGTCTCATTCAGAAAAACAAATTCGCTGCAGGGGTTGCTGGCTTCGATGGCTGCTGTTTGTTTGCACATATGCCACTTGTTAATTTGATCATAAAACTGCAATCCTGGATCAGCGCAGGCGTGGGCGGCAACAGCGATTTTTTTAAATAAATCCTTTGCCGGCACTGATTTAAATTTTTTTCCTGTAGAAGGAAAAATAAGATCTAACTCGCCACCATTTTGTACTGACCGCATAAACTGATCAGTTACTTGTATCGAATTGTTGGCATTTTGCCCAGATACGGTCCTATAACTTTCGCCTTCAAAACCCGAAGTAAACCCAGCTTTCATCAATGCCAGGGCCTTTTTTTCCTCCTGGCTTTTCCAGCTAATAAATTCTTCAATTTCAGGATGACTTACATTTAAACAAACCATTTTTGCTGCACGACGAGTTGTTCCACCAGATTTAATGGACCCTGCCACTTTATCAAAGACTTCTAAAAAAGAAATCAACCCCGAACTTTTGCCTCCACCTGATAAAGGCTCATGGTAACTTCTCAATTTTGAATAATTACAGCCACTACCCGAACCGTACTTAAACAGACGAGCTTCTTTAGTTGCCAAACTCATAATACTTTCCAAGTCATCTGTGATCGATTGAATAAAACAAGCCGAACTTTGCGGACGAACTAAAGAACCTATTTGTTTTTTAATTTTTCCAGTTTTGAAGTCAAAGGCGTAACAAAACCCATCTCCCTCTTTTTTATAACTATCGTACAGACCAACATTAAACCAAACCGGACTGTTAAAAAATGCCTTCTGGTAAAGTAAAATAGTTTTAAGTTCGACCTCAAACGCCGCTCTATTTTTCGCAGTGATATACTTTTGTTGAACTGCAGATTTTGAAATGGCAGAGACCACCCTTTCCACTAATTGTAAGATCGAGTTTTCGTTATTTTTTAAATACTTGTCGGTCGCAATTTTAACCGCAGTTTCGCTCCAAAAGTCAGGCGCGTTCACTTCCTTACCGTTAACAGAAAAACTCTTCCACAGGATCTGTTTAAGCAACGTCTTTTTCTGTAGAGAGTAATAGGGACTAAATAGACTCATATTTCATCCTTAAGTTAAGGTATTAATATTAGAAGCCAAAATGATTTAATCTGCAATTTTTGATTGTTTTTAGGCCGAGATTTACGTAATTTGAACTCAGATGATTTACTTTGATTACAATTCTACCAGTCCCATGGACCCTCGCGTTTTATCCGAGATGCTTCCCTATTTCTCAAACCATTTTGGCAATGCCATGAATCAGACGCATTTGTTGGGATTTGAAGCCGCCAAGGCTATTGAAAAAGCTCGCAATCAAGTATCTCATTTATTGGGCTGCTCGGCCAGTGAAGTGACCTTTACCAGCGGTGCCACTGAATCCAATAATTGGGTTCTACAAAAGACATTTGATCATTTTTTACAAAATTCACTAACAAAAGTTAATATTATCAGCACTCCTATCGAACATTCTTCGGTTTTATCAACTTTAAATTATTTGAAAAATCTTGGCGCAAAAATCGAGTTCGTAAATGTGTCCGACCAAGGTGTTGTCGACTTCGAACATTTGAAGTCACTGGTTCGACCGGAAACCAAGCTGATTTCTTGTATGTGGGTCAATAATGAAATTGGCACCATTCAGGATGTAGAACGGTTGGGTCAGTTTTGCGAGGAAAAAAACATCCTCTTACACAGTGACGCCACCCAAGCTGTCGGCAAAGTAAAAATTGATTTGAAAAAAATAAAAATCGATTTTTTAACTTTTTCTTCGCATAAATTTTATGGACCTAAAGGGGCGGGCATACTCTATCATCGACAACAGGTCACGCCAAAAAAGATCACTTTAGCCCCTCTGATTTTAGGTGGCGGACATGAAGAGGGATTGCGGTCGGGAACAAGCAATACTCCTTTGATTGTTGGACTGGGAAAGTCATGCGAGCTGATCGAAACCGAATTTGATCAACAATTTGAATTCTGCAAAAATTTTCAAAATCAGTTGTGGTCAAAGTTAAAATCTGAATTTAGGTCAGTGAAGTTAAATGGTCCTGAGATTGGCCCCCAACGTTCCGTACAAAATTTAAACGTCAGTTTTCCAGTTCATCAGGTCCCTGCTTCTTTTCCGCAAATGTGTGTTAGCAAAGGATCTGCCTGTTTATCGAATGGGGTTTCCACCAGTAAAGTGCTGACTGCGATCGGTCTGAATGAAAGCCAAGCCCAGAAAACCATCCGATTCAGTTTCGGTAAATTTTGTAAACTAGAAGAAATCGATCAGGCCATAGAAATACTTAAGAAATCATTAAAATTAGATCAAACAGATATGTCTAAATAAGGGTGTTTATGACTACAACGGATTCGAAGGCACCTGACGCGCCAAAGGCCAACTCCCAAAAAGTTTCTTATATTTTTAATTTTCCCAATGTCCTGAAAAAGCAGTTTGACGTTATTATCGATAGAGATAGTTTCGAAATTACCCGCACCAGCAAGCAAGAGTTGCCCGAATGGACGTCGCTGGATTACAAAAAATGCGTTCATTGTCCTTTGAAAAGCAAAGATACTCCTCGCTGTCCCATTGCAGTTAACCTTTACGACTTAGTAAACTTTTTTTCTGATAAAGTCTCTTACGAAAAAGTCAGTGTGGTCGTCCTTACCGAGAGCCGAAATTTTCAAAAGGATACTGATCTTCAAGACGGCATTCAAAGTCTATTCGGCCTGGTTATGGCCAGTAGCGGCTGCCCTCACATGAATTTTTTAAAGCCGATGGCCTTTTTTCATCTTCCGTTTTCACAACTGGATGAAGCTATTGGTCGATCTATTTCAATGTACTTGCTGCATGAACATTATTTGTCTCTATCACAACCAGGTTATGAAGTTAATTTTAAAAAATTAGAAGCAAATTATGCCGATGTGAACCAAGTAAACCAGGGTATAGCACAACGATTTCAAGGTTTGAAATTAAGGGACTCTTCGAAAAATGGATTAA
>JAYSSX010000470.1:0-4895 GCA_043720315.1 Pseudobdellovibrionaceae bacterium
AAACGAAGTTGTCGTGCTATGCCAATGGCGATGTTCAAAAGCGAATTTACTTTTGTTGATTCAACAATCGACAGTTGCGGAGTAAAAACACTGACTTCTGCTGTCACCCAGAACAATGGCGAAAAAGCGTCCCTTGTGTTGAAGGATTTCCGTGCGATGACTTGTGAGATTGTTTACCTAGCTGACTTCCAATTAATCCTTACAACAGATAACGACTCTGAAAAATCTGAATCCACGATCTTATTAAATCAAAAAGACATCACTTCAATGCCCGTCATTCACCCTGATATCCCAAACATGCCTATTCTTCCTAATATTCCAAATGGCATACAATCCTATTTTACAAAAAGCCTTGTTGAAAAAGCTGGATCATTTTTCGATCACGAGGGTCTTCAAACTGCTTTATCAATTGATAGCAACTTGAATACTTTGGAAGTATACACCACTTACAATCCTTGCGCAGGTCAACTGTGCCTGGCAATCAGTGCCGAATTAATTGACCGTACTCTAGATGTAACCTCAATTAAGTCCAATAAATGTAACGAAAAAACTTACTACACAAATGAGGTCTCTGTTTATGATGCTTACCCAGAAGTCGTTGGAGCCATCCATACTTATGTGAAGGTCGAATTTCTTGATTCACGTCACTCTATATGTGATAAGGGCAAAGGTGGAGTCTACACAACCGTAACAGTTACTAGTCGTCAAAATCTAGGTGGTGAAATCACTATTGGTGAAAGCACCGCCACTTTCGAGTTATCCTCTGTAGGACTAGAAAAATAATTTTGCAGGCCAACGATACATTTGAGATCGAAAATCTAGATTCAGGAACAAAACTTTCAGGCATGCAGTAATTCGAATTTTCAAAAGGCTTCAAGGTCCTCAAGAACTCGAGCCGAGTCGTTGATGGTTCTCTGATTAATAACGGGTACATTTCCATCATATCCAAAAGCTCTTAAGCGCGTCGTTTTTTCAGCAAGTTCACTTCCATTGATTAAATTGTATTTCGATTTAAAAGCAAAAAAATCATATTCGCTTTGTAATACCGAGAAATGCCCTAAAAACCAAAATCGAGCCGGCTGCGCTGTGTGACAGCTTACACAATCAGTATTATGTGCGTTTGTAATTCTAGGATTCTCAATTTTCCAGGTCGCTACCACTGCATTTCTAATTTCATCAGTCACTTCGGTACCCAATTTATCTGAATCGGAAATGAGAATTTGAATAGTGTCTACACTAAGTGGAGCTGGTGAGGGCCCACCATCAAGAAACTCTGTCATCTTTTTGCTTGAGTTATAAAAAAACTGCCGGGTCGAATTTATATTTGGAATATCAATGGCTTTAACCCCTGTCGAATTAAAATCAAAACCTCCAAAATCCCAAATCCCTGTGCCAAGACTTCGCATAAAGGTCATTTTCTTTAATCGCTTTTCACCGGCAAAATTGAGAACTTCTACTTTCAACTTTTTAGCAAAAGGTCCCCCCGGTCCTTCTTGCTGTATAATCGGATGGACTCCCAATCCAATGCCAGCTGGATTCCCATATCGGCTCAAGAAAGGGAATCCGCGAAAAGTTTCACCGGATAAATTTTTATATTCTGAAATTGTTGATAAAATTTCCTTTATCTCTTCACGACTGAGATCATAAAATGTATGTACGGTGTCGTCCAAAGAAGAAATCTTGTCGTTAGCGATTACAAGAGGTTGCCAGATCAATCGAATTTCAGGATAACAAGGCAAAGAAATTTCCCGCCGGGCTGGACAGGGATCCAATCGAATTCCTACAACCCTCAGCTTTTGATATATTTCAGAATCTCCACTTTCAAACGGTGGCAAATACTGAAAAGCTTCCTTCGGAAGAAGAATTCCGTATACCCCTTCGTCGTCAGGACCGAGAAGTTCTGAATTTGAATGAGGCATCGGAAATAGAATCGATACATCGCTGAGCTCTAACGGCAACTTTGCTTCAGAAATACCCGGCCACATAAAGTTAAATAAGCATATTAAGCTAAGTATTTTTTTTGGCATATTCGTCCTTCCTAAGATCAATCACTCGTTTCAATTTTCCGGTTCGTTTATTCACTTCCAGAACATTTGCCCAGTCCACTTTCGGAATCGCTACTTTGCACCCAACCACTAATTCCTGAAGCATGGGTCGCTCAGCATACAAAGAACGTAGAATTTTTAATTCCGCGTCGGCTTGTTTATCCGATCGTATCGCGCTTTGAACTCTTAATACCAATCGATCTAATTCTTGATACCGGTCCGCAACTAATTGAAACCCCTCAATGTTAAACTCTGTCCTGTGTAATTCCAACAATTTATAAACATCGTCAAAATAAATGGTCACCGGGCCTACCCGAGCACCTTCCTCGGAACGCCCTAGAATTTGATATTTTCTGTCAACTAACGGTTTTTCCGTCCACATCGCACGGTCGCCAGCAGGATAGCGGAGTATTGGCATTAATTTTCTAGTTAAACTAGTTACCAACATTTGCCCGGGCTCCCCGACTGTTGTAATAGGCCTTCCAAAATCATCGACTATTTCGACAATAGTTCCCTGATCAAAACATCGATGCTGATCTAACAAACAATCTGTGCCGAAGTATCCTAAAAGTCCTCCGTCAACGCTCGCAATACCAATCGATTGAATTATTACTCCAGGAAATACAGACTCTAAAAGTCGCCTCTGATCTGAATAAATACTTTCTCCACCAAATATAATTTTATTTATCGATGGCATCCGAATATTTAAGCGTTGAAAAGTCTGGCAAAAACCGACTATCGTAGTAGGTACTCCAGCCAAAACATTAATCCTAAATTCATTGATAATATCGGCTAAATGTTCAGCTTCCACACTTCCCGAAATTGGAAAGTTTACTGACGGTTTTGTACAATGCTCGAGTGAATCATGAATAAATAAAAAAGACGCATATAAATCCCCTGCATAAAATAAATTAGCGACTCGGTCTTCGTTCTGAATTGCCGACCTTGCCATTCCCCAGCCAAAAAGTGCTGTGAATGTATCCCATTCTTCCCTTGTATAAACGGAAAATTTAGGATTGCCTGTTGTTCCTCCACTTTTAAATACGATCGCATCACTGAGAGGTCCAGTTAAAACATGATTGTTATGCAATGAATTCATTTTCCAAAACAGTTTAAGATCTACGATGGGAAGATCTTCCAACTTCATTAAATGTTCGGGCAAATCGCGGTAAATCGATGAATAGTAATCTGAATGTTTTTTGGCGTGGAAGTAAACTTCTTGCAGACTATAAATTTTCATGCAAATCCCCTCGCCTATCGACAACTGACTTCAATTTACCACTGCCTTTTGCGAAAACCATTTCGTCAGCTCGACTTTCCTCCACTTTAAAATTGAGAACTTTATCCGCGGTGACTACTAAATTTAAATCTGAATATCCGGACAGACACTTTTGCAAAACTAAATTTAATGACAACTTATTCGTATTTACAAAACGCAAAACCAATTGGTCATTAGACTCGACAATCAGCTGAAAAACTCCGGTAAACCCTTCTAACTCAGACAAAAGCGTCTCAAATTTTTTGTAGCTCAAAAAAATGGTTCCAACTTTGAATACATCTCCGTATCTTCCCATAAGCTCAAACCGAGCACTCGTTCTGCCGCATTTGCAACGACCCGGAACCCATCGTGCAAGATCTCCGATTTCATATCTAACTAGTGACTGGCCTGATCTGACTTTCGAAGTTAAAATAATGCGCCCGACTTCGCCGTTTTCGACAGGTTGATCCATTTGCAGGGACTGAATTTCTAAAAATTGCAGTTGCTCATGTAAATGATGAACTGAGCCGGCACTGTGTTGGCACTGAAATGCCATAGGACCAGTTTCATTGCTTCCATATGTTGCGGACCTAATTGTCTCTACTCCAAAAAGTGAAATCAAATTTTTCCTTTGCGATTCTGAAAAATGCTCGCCCCCATAAAATATTTTCTTAATTCCCCCGTACTGAAGCAAGAGATCGCGATTTTTTTCAAACAACAAGCTTAAGTAAGTAGGCATTCCAAGTAATACATTTATTTTTTGAGCTACAATCCATTTACCAACGGACTCATAATCACTTTCTGCCGCCATAGGCAACTGTACGGCTTTTAAGTTCTCTAAAATCGAAAAGAAACTTAAAAATCCTCCATACAAACCACCTGCAAAAAATAAATTAATACATCTGTCTTTTTTCGGATCCAACCCTGCTGCAAACAAGCCCTGTGCTGCAAACTTCATCTGCAGTTCATAATCGTCGTAGGTAAAAATTGAAAGTTTAGGTTCGCCAGAACTTCCTCCGGTTTTGAAATACACCTGGACATCTTCAGCCTTTAAACTTTTCTGTGCCTTTGATACATCTGCTGCTGTCATGATTTTATTTCCAGTAATTCGAGCTTGCTGATATTTGCTAAAAAGAGCACTGCCCAAATGTTCTGGCGCGATTTCTTCAAGGCAGGAAAAATTACCGGATTCACTTCCTAAAGAAAGAGAGGCACTGATTCGTCTAGAATACCTTTGCAAAGCATAAACGCCGTCATGCGGCTCACCCATGTAACCAGAAACCATTTTGCCTACCGAAGTAATACGGCTAACTCCAGCCTGAAACAGTAAATTTGAAATTTCATAAGTATTCGATAATTCACATTTTAGTCCCACAGTTTGCAAATACATTCTCAGAGGCTTTAGAAATTTAACTATGTCCCCTCTTTTAATCGGCTTCACCCAAATCGAACGATACAAAGGGGAGGCCTGTAAACCAGATCGCTCATCTATTAAAATGCGCCATGAACTGCCTTTAATCTGGTTACTCTGTTTTTGACCTAACCAGGCTTGTTCAGCTTCTTGCATCAAACCAATCTGGGTAATTTCCGCA
>JAYSSX010000471.1:0-2338 GCA_043720315.1 Pseudobdellovibrionaceae bacterium
GCAAAAAATCATGAAATGTTTTTTGTCGACCACTTTAGTTTGAACCCGCAGATCTTAGAAAAGATCGTTAAGATTGGATTCAAATCGACAATTAATTCGCTTAGAAAGCATGACTTTTAAATAGGATTTTCTCTAGTTCATAATAATACTCTCAGACTCCTTGTTTTTTAGAATATTCTAAAAAAGAAATTAATTTGCCTAGGAGTGCTTTTTGAATATCATAATCAAATGCCTATTTCCCCTTTCATTACTTATTTGTGTTAATTCTTTTGCCCAGCCACCAGACTCAACGCAGCTATCATTTGATTCCGTAGTTGCTGAAAAAATTCCTGAAGTCACTGTTGAAAGAAACTGGCTCTACGGTAACAATTTGGTTGCTGTCGGCGTAAATTCAAAAGAATACAATCCTGAGCGAAAGGAAGTAACTAACCAGGCTCCAATTTCTTTTACTTCGGGCGTACCTGACCTAGACGCTTTAAATGCGTTTCGAAAAATTTCTACAGAACCAGGGTGCTCACTTTGACTTCACGGTTGGAAATTATTTTAAAAAAGACAAAGAATCATTCTTTTCGCAAAAAATTAAAATTCGCCGTCGTGCTCAATTTGGTGTAACCGATGCCATCCTTATTTGTAGCGGAGGGGAAAAGTTAGCCAATGTAAATAAAAAGCTTTCAACCTTGCTCACAGGAAATTGGTACAAATCTTTTATGTATTTTAAGCCGCCGCCTACTGTTCCGCCAAATGAACAACACGTGGAAGGACCGAGTGATTCAAGTCCTGGAGTGGGTCAATGGGGCACAGCCAGCGAACCTGGAAAGTAAACAGCCTCACTCAGGGAGTAATTCGCTTTACCTGGATAATGCCTAACTAGACCTTTTGACTGTCTATTTCTTTATCAAGACACCGATAGGTTTACTGAATCCCAGTCGGAGGTTTCCTATGAAAAAAACTTACTCTTATTTTTTCTTTTTGTATTAGTATCTGAAACCGCCTTTACTGCTGAAAGGGTCACGGCAGCCTCTATCAAAGCGATGAGTATAAACACCTACTTTGCTAAAAATTCCTTTGGCAATTCTCCTACCTACGATCCAGGCTATAAAGAAGTTCGCTGTCACCCACTTCTTAAGGCGGGAGCTAAATTAACCACAAGGGCTCCGATAAAACTAACTCAAAAGACAGGGTTTGAGTTGGATGAAGCGATCAGAACTAATTCAGGATCTAAGAAAGAACTTGCAGAGGACGCAAAAGCACCTAGAAGCCTTAATGATTTTTATGGAAAACAATTGAGTGAAAATTGTGTTTTATCCATCAATAAAAATAATCCGAAGGTTTCACTTACTGGAAACGAAGTAACGATTGAACCTGGTGCAAGATTTGAATTCAGTGGAACTTCACGACTCTGGAAGGGAAGGGTCTTTGAACAAAATGTCAGCATTTACAAAGATGACAAATTTATTGCGGGCGGAAACATACTTTGTAATTCACTGGCAACTATCAGCGAAATTGATACGGCACTGTCCAAACTTATGCCTGGTAATTGGCTAACCTCAGTTTGGAATGATCATTGTGAAAAAGATGAATTAAAAAAGGCTACAGAACCACCAGCAAGAGCCATCGGCAGCGAACAGAAATAGGTCTCATTCTGAGGCGTTCTTCATTTTTACATGTTTTCCCGGGTATACGAATTTGAGCATTCAAACAGAGTAGATGGCATTTGGTCCGGTATAACCTTTGAAGTTACATAGACTTGAATTCGTTCAAAGGACGTAAATTTGAAACTTCATCCTACCAAAATGAGACAATCGATCTGCTTGGCCTTACTGGCCTTATGTCTACTGCCTTTTCAAAACTGCAATAAAGTTAATTTTGCTCCCACCTCTGAATCGTCGCAAAAAACGGAAGCTAACGGCGGTGGCACAACAGGAACTACGGTAACACCCGTCGGAACAACTACTAATCCTGGAAATCCAAGCAACCCACCTGAAGTCTGTAATGGAATATCTTGCGAGTTAACCCCCCTTACTTCAAAACCAACAGTAACTACAATTTTACTCGCGTTGGGAGATAAGGTGGATCAGCAGTTTGTTATTAAAACCGCTTCTTCGCAGCTAATCGCCGAAAGTGTTGTCCGATATTCCTCGCCAAAATCAAATCCAAAAATTCTTTTAGTTAAAGATTACGGCGCACAAAATGAAGATCCAGAAGACACGACTTATATAAGGGATCTTTTGGTAAGATACAATGTCAGCTATATTGAAATTGGCGACTACGGACTTACGACCAGCCAAGCCTATGGTTACGACGTTATTTGGTTTAACAACCCAGGAAACCCTATGCA
>JAYSSX010000472.1:0-3505 GCA_043720315.1 Pseudobdellovibrionaceae bacterium
CTTTAAAAATTGCCTTCGCCAAGTAGGATTCATTTGCAGAAATGACAATCCAATAAGGGCGTCAGACATGAAATGAAAAGGCTCTTCGGGAGGTTGAAATTTAAATTGGTCTTCATTCCAGAATGAAATTTTTGTTGGCTGTAGCACCAGATTTGACTGAACTTCTATGTCGTAACCTAACCAAATTGACTTTTGCATCCTGACCTCAATCGCTTTTAAGTGCCACCTGCTTGTAGCATCTTTTCGTCGCATACTTGCGACGCTGATCTTCATTCGGTATTTTTCGGTACTATTTTGAGTCGAGATTATTACCTGGTCCTAGGTTGAAATGTTTTGTATTTTACTTTCTAGAGCCAAAGCTAAGTTAATGATTATTTAGTTGAAGAATCTTAGTAAGGTCTAGGAATTCGGATAAGTTAGCGATGATGTACACTTTACGGCGGCGAAGTCGCCTCGACCTCAATGATCCTTGACCATTCATCAACAGCGCCATTAACTAAAACTCGAACTCGGTCTGTTGAAATCGGCGTAAAAGTAAACTGTCGCCATACATTATTATTTCCAGTGACATTTCCACCCGTAACATCCGTCCACACGGCCCCATTCCAATACTGCACTTGATAGCTGGTGATTCCATAAAGGGTAAATGTCATTCCCAGTGTCGGAACCGACGGTGAACTGTAACTGTCCTGGACAGTAATGACATCAATTTGACTGATTAATGTCGGCATAGTGAATGTGATCTGCAGCCAGTCAGGAAAGGAGTTCGAAGTGTTGTCATTCCAACCGCCGTTGCTTCCCCAAGCTGATCCATTACGTTCGCCGTTATTTGCGGTGGCAGGTAAGAAGCCAGCGCTATATGAGCTTGAAGCTGTTGCCACGCTGCCATTCGATGCCAGGGCAATATTTTGTGATTTACAATAAGAAGCGGTGCCAGTCAAAGTTCCGCCCATCGTTAACAATCCACACGTAGGGTTGGTGCCTCGGTAAATTGTTCCGCTGTTAGAAATGTTTCCGGCTACAGTCAGCGCATATCCCGCCATATCTAAAATTCCCGCCGTGACTGTAAAATTTTGATTGGTACTATTAAAGTAAGTCGCACCTGTTAAGCTGACTTTCGAACCACCTGTTTTATTGATCGTCACTAAAGCCCCAGGCATTTTTGTTGTTCCCGTGGTAGTAATAGTTGTATTGGTATTTCCATTTATATTTAAATTAGCAGATCCTGCATACTCACTTCCAGATAACACGATATTTCCTGCAGCATTAATTGTACCTGAATTTAAACTTCCACTACTCGCCGTACGTGCCGAGGTGAAAGTTCCGTTTATATTCCAAGTTTGACTATTTAAGGTTGTAGCTCCACCAGACTGATTAGCCGCTAACGTAACATTGTAATAGTTTATTGAACTTCCAGGGCGGATACTGGCATTGTAATTTTTAAAATATAAAGTCGAAGTCCCAGCATCAATTGTTCCGCTAGTATAGGTATAGTCCGAAGTGAAATAGAACGTATTTGCTAATGTGACTGTTCCACCAGTCGAAGCGACTTCTAAGGTCGGCCATTCAGCAGTTCCATTGCCTGTTATGTTTTGACTGCTGCTGCCTGTCGCTTTAATAGTTGCGGTTCCGCCCGCTCCGTTAAACTGCGAAGAAATATTACCTTTTGCATCAACCGTTCCCGAATTTATGATACCGCCACTTCCGTTCGGCCCACCGAAAATAAAATTTCCTGCTACGTAAACAGTTCCGGTCACAGAAAAGGTCGTGGCCCAACCCATTAAATTCAAATGATTAAACTGAGCGCTTCCAGTATTAAGCGTCACGGTAACTGTATTGCTTCCATCAGATAAGAAAGTTCCATTGTTGTGATTAAAGGTGACCCCGCCACCTATTGTAATACTGTTTACAACTTGTGTGGTTGCACTAGTAGCTGAATAGGTTCCACCCGTTACCGAAAATGATTTATTAATTGTCACATTACTATTTTACATTCTGGGTTGAATTTGAAATCTCCAATTGAAAATCGTGAGGAACTTGAGTTAAGTAAAAAATTGTCCGTTGAATTCGGGGAAACTCTAAATGTTAAATTCGAGTCAATAAAACTAGCCCTTTTGATTAAGGTCTTGTATAGATTTGGGATGGTTCGAGCACCAAATAGTTTTATCGATTCCCACTGCCACTTGGCTGAACCACGCTTGGAAGGGCAATTAGCCCAATTTATTCAAGAATCCAAATCCAAGGGAATTAGGTATTTTATTCAAGGTGGAATTGGGCCTGAGGATTGGCAAAGGCAGCAGGATCTATCGAATATTTATCCCGAAGTGATTCCTTGTTTTGGCCTTCACCCTTACTGGGTGGCTGATCATACCGAAGCAGAGTGCGAAGCGGCTTTGGATATTCTTTGCAAAAAATTGTCAAAGTCAGTTGCTTTGGGAGAAACCGGTTTAGATTTTCGACCGCATATCTGCAAAGGCTCGGAAGCCCGACAAATTGAGATCTTTGAAAATCAAATTCAAATTGCTAATCATACAGGCAAAGCCTTGGTACTGCACCTGGTGCAAGCCCACGACAAAGCCCTGCAAATATTTGATATGCAAGGCATTCCCAGGAATGGTGCTATGGTGCATGCTTTTAACGGATCGCTTCCACAGGCTGAAGAATTCCTAAAATTAGGATTTTTTCTTTCTATTGGAGGGGCTTTGCTTAAAGACAGTAATCAGCGCCTGGAGCAAGCGGTAGCGGGAATTCCACTAGAAAACATTCTTGTTGAAAGTGATAGTCCCGATCAATCGCCTCCCAGTCGGCAGGGTCAGCTGAATCATCCAACCACCATTTTAGAAGTCGCTGAAAAAATAGCCATTTTGAAAAAAGTCAGCGCAAAAGAAGTGCTTGACATGAGTCGGCAAAACCTAGAAAAACTGTTCCAATGGAAAGCAACAACACCGAGCTAATTGTTAACTCCGGCGCAGCAGAGCTGCGACAGCCTGAAGAAACGAAATATGTTTTGCACCGTCGATTTGATCGAATGGGCCGACTTATTGGTGATCCTAACATGCAAAAATTATTTAATTCGCATGTGATGATTATTGGAATTGGTGGCGTTGGATCGTGGGCCGCAGAAAGTTTAGCTAGATCAGGAATTGGTCAGCTGACTTTAGTGGATTTCGATGAAATTTGTATTACTAACGGAAATCGTCAGTTACATGCTTTGCAGGGTTTAGTCGGAAAGAAAAAAGCCACCGTCATGTCCGAGCGATTAAGAAAAATAAATCCGCAATCAACAGTCACAGATCTTCCCATTTTTTACAGTGCCGAAACCTCAGTGCAAATTTTATCTCATAAACCTGATTTCGTGATTGACTGTATTGATAACATGACGGCAAAAAGCCATTTAATTGCAACTTGTAAAAAAATGGGAATTCCCGTTATTGCGTCTACGGGAGCCAGTGCTAAGTTAGATCCTTCCAAAGTGAAGGTCATGGACTTATCGCAAACTCATACT
>JAYSSX010000473.1:0-7280 GCA_043720315.1 Pseudobdellovibrionaceae bacterium
GTAATCCATTGATTAATGGACTTTTTATTTTCCGCCTTTTCTTTAAAGAACTTCCGCCTAGGCTGTAGGACTTCATACTGCGAAGATCTTGTTTTGGAATTAAATATAATTGCATATAAGGGCAATATAATATGTATTCTTAAAAGGCTAATAATTCTTTTTAATTGATGGGTTATTGATTCGTCGTGGTGGTTGGTTTTGCTTCGAACCTGGCTTTAACTTTTTGAAGCTTTGACCCCATCGCCCTCCAAAGGTTTGACGGGTTTGCAGGTTAAGCCGTACTTTATCTTTAGCTGATCCCATATTCTTTACTTTATCCCATTGCCTCCTTCGTAGCCTTACCAATTACTGATGTAAAACAATTGAACAGGCCTGTAAGTACTACCAAAAAAAAGGCAAAAACCTATGTAAAATCAAATCCTTAAGGTGGTATAGCCGTTGCTAAAGGAGAGTATCGGGTAGGGAGATCTAATGGGGCGTCAGTTAAAGGTTATATTCTACATTTTAGTTTTAGGAGTTCAGATATTTTTGATTTCAAAAATTGATCTGAAAGACGAGTCTATTGCGAAAGCAAAGAAAACCGATTCTTATTGGAAAGAAACACAACTAGGCACAGACGAAATCGAAATGTTATTGTCTGAAGATTCTTGTTACGAAAGCGAAGAGTCATTTTTAGGTTGTGTAAATGCCGTCAGCAGCATGGCTGAACGATATCATCTGGTATTGGATTTGGACGGAACTTTAAGAAATTTTAGCAGCGAGGACTCTGAAATTAGAAAAACTGAAAAATCTGAGCTGAATTATTGGAAAAGCGAAATCAAGACAACTTCTCATCTTAACTTCTTAAACATTTTCAATGGCATGATGGCGAAATACTCTACTAGCGAAGAAAGAGCTTTCGTTATTTCTTTGGGAATAAATGGATACCTTTCCATTTTTAAAGATCCACATTCTTATTTGTTGCCGGCAAAGATGTACGAGGAAGTTGTTTCTCGTCCGGAAAATGCTCCTCAGCATTTAGGATTTATTAGTCGCGAATCCAAAGATAAACGATGGGTAGTCAGAAAAGTTTTTGAAGGTTCTTCAGCTTATAAAAGTGGACTTCAAAAGGGTGACGTCATTATCGAAATCGATAAAGTTTCTATCGAAAATTACTATTCCCAAATCATTTCTGAAAAACTTAAAGCTAAAGATACCAATTTGCTGAATTTAACGGTTCGCCGTGGCAGCGAAATAAAAAACTTGGATATTGTTCGTTCCAATGACGAATACCCATCTGTGGCGTCTAAGATTGTTAATAGTGAAAAAGGATTAGGGCTAATCACAATTCATAAATTTGCGAACTATACTTGCGACGCTGTTTCTAAACACCTTTTGCAGCTGAAAGAACAAAACTTAAAAGGCTTGATGTTGGACTTGCGGGATAATCCAGGCGGCCAAGTGGACGAGGCGGCCTGCATATTAAATTTGTTTGTTAAAAAAGGAACCTTGTTATTTGAAACAAGATATTTAGATCGATCAAGAAATTCTGATTTCTATTATGCAGAAAATAGTCCTGTTTATAACGGTCCGATTGCTGTCTTGATAAATAGTGGATCAGCAAGTGCGTCTGAAATCGTTGCAGGTTCGTTAAAAGATTTAGGCCGGGCCTTGTTAGTAGGGGAGCGTAGTTTTGGAAAGGGATCTTTTCAAGACGGTAAAATCTGGGGAGCCAATGAAAAGGTTTTACTTTTCCAGACCGAAGGTATGTATTACTTCCCAACAGGTTGGACTACCCAATTGGTTGGTTTAGTTCCTGACATCGAGGTTCATTATAACGATACCGACTTACGTGAAGAGGATCTTTTCTATAAGCCATTAATGCCGAAACCACAGTTAATGCGACCGACGTCCAAGGCCTTTGCTAATAAGAATTTAAATTGTGAACTTTCCGAATTTAAACTGCTTGCTTCAACCTCGGAACAGGATCCACAATTAAATGAAGCTCAATCATGGTTAGATTGTGGCTTTGCATTGTCGACAAGGAATAACAATGATCGTAACGGATCACTTTAAGTCATACTTTATACCCAGTCATAAGACGTCTTCAAAATTAATGATTGTGTTACATGGTAAGGGTGATAGTTTTCGCCCTTTTAAAAACTTCGACCAAGAATTGAAGTTGTTTGACTTTAATTTTCTCTTGTTGAACGCGCCTAAAAAATTTCTAACGGGTTACAGCTGGTACGGTGATCCACCTTATATTGAAAGTGGAGTATTAAGAACTCGTTTAGGAATGTTTGTTTTGCTGAATGACCTTGAAAAGCAGGGGTGGGATCCTAAAAATATTTTCTTATTAGGTTTTTCTCAAGGTTGCTTAATTAGTGCTGACTTTGCACTCAATTATCCCAAAACTTTGGGTGGCTTTATTGGGATCAGTGGCTATTTTCATTTTTTTTCGCGCTGGAAAAATCACATCCCACCCAAAGCTAAAAAAACCCCGTGGTTACTAACGCACGGGACACGTGACGACGTTTTGCCTATCGAGGACACTCGTTACGGCGTGAAGAAATTAAAAGCAGCAGGAATGAAAATTGATTGGTCGGAAAGTGATAAAAAGCATGTGTTTAAAGAATACGAATATGCTTTGATTCGCAAATGGATCAAATCCAAAAATAGAATTCCGCTGTAATTATCTTATATGTCTTCTTTGTGATCTGATAATAAATCCAAAAATCTAGAAAAGACTTCCGGTTTAGTCATCAAACGTGGCTTGCGTGGATAGAATCTTGAAACAGCAACTTCAGGATAATCCAAATGATTACAAATTAATTGATCAATCAGTTGTTGAATCTGTTTGGGAGTGAGTCCTTTTTTGATTTGGTCAATCAATTCAAAAACAATCTGTATTAAAGCATTTCCGGTAATTCGATTTTCTGAATTTAATTTTTCCGATCGCTGAATGATGCCCTTCATAATAGCCAGGGGACTTTGTTTTGCAGCTGCGGTCTTGATAAGATCAATGTACAGCTTTTGTAATGATTGAATTTTAGTATAATGTTTGTAGCCAATGTTCGCATCTTTCGACTTTGCAAATGAAGAAAGGATCATTTTAAAGAAAGCGGCTTCTTCCATTGGTCGCATCTGTGCCTTTTCTAATAGCTTCGGAACATTTTTAAAAGCCACGCGCATGTTAAATAGGGCCGGATGGTTCACTCCGTCAGCAACTTTTTGCAAAGACCCTTTTACTTTTGCGCGCTCAAAATACGTAAAGCATTTATCGAACTGTTCATAAAGACTTTTGTTTTTCAGGATGTTATCGCGTTGGATTTCATTAAAGCCCATACGATACAACAATCGGTGCGAACGATGAAAATCAAATTTCTTATTAAACTTTAAAACAATGGGATGTTTGACGAAGTCTTTTAACGGCCGTTTTTTGCCATTTTTTAAGTAGTCAGCAATTTGAACGTAACATTGAACGATGTATTTGGCTTTGGTGCGTTGCTCGTTTAAATTAGTCGAAAATCTTTCAACATCATCATAACGATATCGATCATGTCTAATTCCAAATTGGCGAACACTTCCGTAGTCGATAATTCCGGCATCGGCCAAAACGTTGTCGCCGTCCCAATCTAACCAAGCAAAAATGTAATCAATATCCAATAGCGCAGTAAACTGTGCAAATCGATTGCAGGAATAATCGGCCCAGTCGTCATACGAAACCGTTTTTTTACCAGGTTTCAATGGGAATTTCCCATTCTGACTTTGTCGACCAATTAAATAGTCTACTGATGCTTTGAGTTCTTTAAATCGGTTTTGTTTAAGATATAAAAATAAATGAGCCGGTCTGATCAGGTTCTGTGCGGCGCGAACGCCTATGCCTACACCTTTACCTAAGTCGACTATACAAAGGACTCTTTCGGTGGGAATACCCTGTAGATGCATTACTTCCGCGGAAATAGCCGATGCGTATAACTCGTCGATTTCAGCCTGACCGCAGCCGTAACCAAATTCATGGCCTCCGGTTTTAAGTGGTCTGTTGGCGGTAACTGCGCCTGGTGCTAAACAGGTCACTCCGGTGCCGCGAGAACTAACATCCCAAACTGAATTCTTATTTTTTACGATTCCATTCCAAATTCCGCGCCCATCGCCAGAGGTTTTTCCCTTTTTGCTTTGATGCTGTAGTTGAAGGTATCGAGAAGCCATGTACAAATTAGGTTTAATAATTTTAGGATCAATTTTTACATTATTTTTTTCGTCGTACTCATTAATGATTTGAATTGCAAAAGTCTCTAACAGTTTTGATTCGAGGTCTTTTTTTAGATCGTGATCGTGATCGGAAGCAATGAGTCCCATTTCCTTAGCTAAGGCAAAATTGAAATAGGTGACTTTGCCAGCGTTCAATTTTCTCACTTTGTATGCAACAAAACCTTCTGGAACAACTTCCATCCAAGGATGCTTACCATCCAGTTGATTAAACTCTTTATAGTCGCTTCTATCGCTCTTAGGAACGATAAGAGGCTGAAGTTTTTTGAGTGGTTTTGCACCCATTATGTGTGGGCTCCTTATCCTGCTGTTATACATAAGAATGATCGGAACAATTTGGAAAACCTTGAATCTAACCCATTGAATCCGTGCTTTTGTCTTAACACTTTGGTCCAGTTTTGGAAGAACACTGGACTTTGATCTTTAGAGACCTAAGTATTGACCGATAGGAAAGGCGAACGAAGAAAGGTTACCTATGAAAGAAAACATTCAAAATCACCTTATAAATTGCCTCTTGATAACCGGTGTTGTTTTTTGGACCCAGTTTTCAGTGGCCGCATATTCTAACTGCGATGAAAATCTAGAAAAGGAAGTCATCGTATCGGATTCTGATCTTATTGAAGTTGAAAATATTCCTAAGGGAATGCTCATCGCACGTGAAGCCGACTTCTTTTCATTTAATAAGAACCAATGGCACTTCAAACATAATTTTATCAAAGGCAAAACGGAAGTTGTTTGTGCCACGTTAAGTAAAGGCGATCTTTCCGATTCTGTATTTTTTCCAACCTTAATTGACCTTAGTACCGAACATAAAACCGGAGATAGTTTTTGGAATTTTAAGTATGTGATCAGTTTCGACAAAATCGGATTGTGGAATCAAAAAAGTGCCTTATTTACGGCTACCGTAGGTTTTGAAAAATTTCTACAGACCAACAAAAATAAAATCAAATTCTACAAAATAGGATTTAAAATCTACCGAATGGTTTATCTATTAAAAAATGGTGAAAAGTATTTCGTCGATTACGATTTAAACTAAAAATACGGATTTAGATAAACTGAACGGGGGCAAAGCCGCCGTTTTCCGCTTGGGCATTAGTGACTTGTCCTTGGTACAGCCGGGCAACAGCAAACTGAATTTCTGCCTGATAAAAATAAAACCTTAAATCATATTTAAACTCTACTTCAGAAGCATTTACCGCAAATTTCGCAACCGGCGCAGGTACAAACTCTTGGGCGACCATATTTTCGGTAGCAATTTCTTCAAATAATTTTCGAGAAATAGTTGCGCCGCGAAAAGATTTTTTAGAGCCGTATTCATTGCTGGGCTTAAAGAATAGATGTTTTCGGTCTGTCCATATTTGCGCCTGGTTTTCGGAATTGATCTTTACCGTTTGCAAAAGATTTCCCTTAATTTCCGTTAAAACCTGCAATTCTGGAAATACCGACATCCTATTTTTGTCAGCTAAAAGAAAGTATTCGTAAGGGTGAGGGCTGATACAAACGGAATGTTCAAGGTAAGCTTTTTTTAAAGGGGCATGCGCTGGTTTTTCAAAATAGAAATCAGTGGTGCGATTGTAAATAAAATCAAACTCCGAAATTTTTGCTGAATCCAATTCTAAAGAATTTAATATTTCGCAAGACCAACCATACGATTCAAATACTTTTTTGAATAATAGAAATTCTATGTAAAGTCTTTGATTCTCCGGATTTTCATCAATGATGGCTATGTGAAGTCCATTTTTCTTGCCGCTTTGAAAAAGTTCGACCTCGTTTAAAATCATTGCCTTCAAGGTCTGCTGATGGAAGTTTTCATCGAGTGGCGCTAACCCTTGGGCCTTAAATAAGAATGGTCCCAATGCTCCAAACGCTGCGTTGGTGTTAATTTCAATCAACTTCAGTTGATTGGTGCTAGTGAGATGAAAATCAAAACTAGAAAAAATAGAACTGTTTAAATTTTTAAGTTTTAAATACTCAGCCTGTTCAGCCGTTGACGTAGGAATTACTTTTTCAAGATATTCTTGCGAAGTTTTTAGCTGATTAATTTTAATTGCAATTTTTTCCGCTTCGCTTAGAGCTGACTTTGGCAGTGACAAATGAAATGGACTGATCAACCGATCACTAAGCAGATCGTTGACCTTGTCATCGACAAGATCAGGATAGGTTTTTGAAATCTGTTCTAGCAATTTTTCTTTTACTGTTGGCATCAAAGTTATTTAATGTGTTTGTCGCCTTTTTTCCACCCGGCTCCGCATAGTTCTCCCGATTGGCACCCTTGTAGCACGCGTAAAATTTCTTTGGCGTCACGACCCACGGCTGTATTATGGATTCCCATGTATTGAATCTTTTGGTTGGGATCGATAATAAAAGTTCCACGAGTAGCAATTCCCGCCTCTTCGATTAACACTCCGTAGTCGCGGGACATTCTTTTTGTTAGATCTGCTAAAAGGGGATGTCCCAAATTGCCCAAATCATCTTTGATCCAACGTTTGTGTGAATGCACTGAATCGACACTGCAGCCTAATACTGCGGCTCCCGCATCGCTGAAGTCTTTGATACAATCGCGGAATTGAGTAATTTCGGTAGGACATACAAATGTGAAATCAAGAGGGTAAAAATAAAGTACAACCCATTTTCCTTTATAGTCGTCTAATGAAATGGTTTTAACTTCGCCGCCATCAAGAACCGCTTGTGTTTTAAAAGCTGGTGCTGGTTGATTTATCATTGGCATTTCTATCTCCTTGCGTTATATAAGTGGTCTGGAAATCTATTGTTGCCACAGTTTAAAGAATAAGCCAAGAAGATCAACTATATGAAATTAGTGTCATGGAATGTTAATGGGATTCGAGCCGCTGAAAGAAAAGAACTCAGTAAGTGGCTGAAAAAAGAAAAACCGGATATTTTTTGTGTGCAAGAAACAAAGGCGCACAAGGAACAAGTAGAAGACGCGGTTAAGGCCTTGGGTTACGAGTACCACGAGTGGTCTTCGGCTGTAAAAAAAGGTTATTCGGGAACGGCGACTTTTACAAATCTGC
>JAYSSX010000474.1:0-6148 GCA_043720315.1 Pseudobdellovibrionaceae bacterium
TCTCTAGTATCAACTTCAAACTGATTTGTGCGTTTATTAAACTTATAAACAAACATTTTATTTTGAACACAAAATTCTTCGGTTAAAAATTCGTCTATAAAAGTAACATCGTTATAAATCTTGCGAACTTCGAAAATCTTTTCGCGGCCTAACCCCGACTTTTTATCCCAATGCTTTCTTTCATTTACATCATCACAAAGTTCCCACTCGCGACCGAAACGACCGCGATTCCATCGTTCTTCGATATCACGGAACAATTCAATTCCCACTTTGTAGGGATTGTAGCCATTAGGTTGCATCATCACGGTTCCGCTGTGATGATCGGCGTAATCAATGATCTCTGAATCGTTTAAAATCTTTTTAGTCATCAAGGTCGTGTGCCAGTAAGACGCCCAACCTTCATTCATTGTTTTAGTCATCCCCTGGGGAGCGAAATAGTAGGCTTCATCACGAATGATAGAAAGAATATCCTGCTGCCAGTCTTCCAAAGGCGCATAATTCAACAAAAACTTAAGAATGTCTCTTTGCGGCTTTTCCGGAAATCTCGTTTTTCTGGCAAGGGCCTCACTCATTTTTAATTTTTGAGCTTTAACAAAGTCCGGTGGATTTATGTAATCACGCATGTACTCTTTGTCGTACTTTAACATGAAATTTGGTTTTTCTTCCGGTCTGTCATCGCGACTATTTTTTGTTTCTTGGTAAACGCTATGACGATCAATTAAATTTTCTAGCGAAAGGCATTTATCAACAAAACCTTCCACAATTTCCACGCCATAACGATCGATGTACCGGCGAATTCGAGTTGCATGGTTGGCCATCGCATCCATCATTTTACGGTTTGTTTTGGAAAACCATATATTGTTCTTAAAGAAATCACAGTGGCCATAGACATGAGCCATAACCAACTTTTGGTCCATCATCATATTACCTTCCATTAGGTAGGCATAACAAGGATCCGTATTGATAACCATTTCATAAATTTTAGATAAACCATATTCATACGATTTAGAAAGATGTTCGTATTCCATACCAAACTTCCAATGAGGATATCTGACAGGGAAACCACCGTAAGCTGCAAATTGATTGATTTGATCATAAGTTATCAATTCAAAAATAGTTTCAAAACAATCAAGGCCAGCTTCTTTAGCGATTTTGCAGATTTTGATTCTTTCGGCCTCAAGTTCAGGGGTTAAATTAGCCATCCTATTTCCCCTTCCCTAAAAAGTCCTTTATAGAATCCATAATTTTGTCTTTGTTTTCTATTTGCGATAGAATAATACGATCATCACTTGGAAATTCTTTTTGAAGATCTTTTAGAAATTGGCCGCTGCCATATTTACTTTCTACTTGGCCGTAACAAAAAACATTACAGTTTGGTAAGAAAAAATCTTTAATTAGTCTTGAACACAATCTAGTGTCTTCACCACTCCAGTTATCACCATCGGAAAAATGAAAAGGATAAATATTCCATTCGTGAACTGGATAGTCTTCTTCAATAATTTGTTGGCATAATTTGTAAGCCGAGCTGATTAAAGTTCCACCCGACTCACTTGTTCTAAAAAATGTGTCTTCGTCGACTTCTTTTGCCGCAGCATCATGAATAATAAAACGGGTTTCTAAACCTTTATAATGCTTGCGTAACCAGGCATTAATCCAAAAACTCTCTAATCTTACTATTTCTTTTTGTTCATCACCCATAGAACCAGATACGTCCATCATATATATAACGACGGCTTTAGTCTGCGGGGTGGTTACTGGTTTATAAGAACGATATTGAAAATCTCTTCTAATAGGAATGACTATAGGATCTTTAGGATTATAAGAACCCAAAGAGATTGATCTTTTTAGGGCGCGCTTATAAGAGGATTTAAAATGTCTTAATCCTTCAGGTCCAACCGGCGCCATTCCAGTAAATTTATTTTTTGTAGATTCGATATTTTTAGCGCCTTTAGGCTGAATATTAGGAAGTTCTAATTTTTCTCCTAAGATCTCTGCTAATTCATCAATTGAAAACTCGGCTTCAAGAATATGTTGGCCAGCATCATTTCCGGGCTGTCCGGCTCCGGGTTGCTGATCAGGATCTCCAACACCATCTCCAGGTTTACCTTCACCTTGTCCAACACCGCCCTTTTGTTTCGGACCGTATCTGAAGGTTGGGATTTCGATCGAAGGCAATGGAATTTTAACGTAGTCCTTTTCGCGTTTACCTATCATTTCACCTTGTGAAATGAAACGCTTGAAGTCCTGCTTAATCTTACCTTTAATAATGTCACGAAACCGGTTGTGGTCTTCTTTAATTGACATAAGTTTTTAGACATCAAGACTTCTTGATGTCACCTCTTGCAAATATACTTGCGACGTAGTGTAAAACATCCGTAGCTGAAATTTCGTCATATCCGAAGTCTTTGATCAGACGAGTTTTAACGATATCGATTTTTTCTTGAGTATCTTTATCCGTTACTGAAGAAACTAATGAAGTTAATTTAATGCTGTCCTTTTGATCTTCAAATAATTTTAGCTCCAAGGCTTTATGAAGGCGTTCATTCATTTTGTAATTGAACTTCTTGCCTTCAATTGCCAATGCGCCAATGTAATTCATCACTTCCCGACGGAAATCTTCTTTCCTTGATTCTGGGATTTCAATCTTCTCTTCGATTGAACGCATGATTCTTTCATCTGGCTCTTCATCCATTCCGGTAAAGTTATTTCTAACTTTTTCCTTTTGAGTGTAGGCCTTTACGTTATCGATGTAATTTGCACAAAGTCTTTGTAAAGCACTTTCATCTGCACTAATCGCACGCTGAACTTCGGCTTTGATAATTTCTTCGTATTCTTGCTTTACAATGCCAAGTAACTCTTTGTAGTCGGATTTAACTTCTTCATTTGAAATTAATGAATGGTTTTTTAGTCCGCTATCTAGCTCGTTAAGGACCATGAAAGGATTGACACTTCCCTTGTTGTTCTGCTGAGCAGCCACCAAAGCATTCGAAAGTTTATCCTGAATGTAGCGTGGTGAAATCCCTTCAAGTCCTTCACGAACCGTTTCTTTTCTTAGTTCTTTAACATTGTCTTCTGTATAATTAGGCAATGTCTTTCCATTATATAATTTTAATTTTTGTAAACGAGTCAGATTGGCCTTTTTAGGTTTTTCCAATCTCGTCAGTAATGCCCACATCGCTGCCATTTCAATAGTATGAGGAGCAATACTAATTCCGCGCATTTTTTGCGAATTAAAGTCCTTTTTATAGATATTAATTTCGTCTTTCCATTTAGTAATGTACGGAATATCGATTTTTACAGTTCTGTCCCTTAAGGCTTCCATAAATTCATTATCTTGAAGTCGGCGATATTCCGGTTCATTGGTGTGTCCAATGATCACTTCATCGATATGAGTTTGTGCGAATTTCTTAGGTTTTACTCTGTGTTCTTGCGAAGCGCCTAATAAATCGTATAAGAACGCTACATCTAACTTAAGTACCTCAACGAATTCGATCATTCCACGATTGGCGACATTAAATTCACCATCAAAATTAAATGCGCGAGGATCTGAATCTGATCCATACTCTGCAATCTTCCGATAGTTGATATCACCTGTTAATTCGGTAGAGTCCTGATTTTTTTCATCTTTAGGCTGGAAGGTTCCAATTCCAATACGATCTGCTTCCGATAAAACTAAACGTTTTACCCGAACGTGATTTAAAACTTTCATCACGTCGCCTTCGTACTTATCCATCAAACATTTGAAAATATAGCGACTTGGAGGACTTAATTCCCCTTCAATAGATACACGGAAGGTACCCTCTTGACCTTTATTAATTTGGTCACAAACTTGTGCACGCATTTCTTCCGGGATTAACAACAAGGGCTCTTCATGCATTGGAGTTTCAAATACTTTAACGTCTTTTCCAAACAATCCATTCAATGAACCATGTTCATCAATCCACTCAAAAGTGTACATTTGGCCGGATTCAGTTTTCGAATAAGCCTCAACACCTTTTTTCAGCATTCTGCAAATTGTTGATTTAGCACTTCCTACCGGACCGTGAAGAAGAATAACCCGTTTCTCAGTACCGTATCCTAAGGCAGCAGATCTTAATACGTTAACTAGCTTCATCAACGGAACATCTAAACCAAAGACAGCATCTTTACCGTTATTTTTGGCATCGTCGAAAAATTTGTAACGAACTATTTGTTTTTTAAAATCAATATACTCTTCTGTGCCCGACTCAATCACTAAGTCGTACATGCGCTGAAAGGCATTTCTTGAAATCTTTGGATTTTGTTTAATTAGCTCTAAGTAATCCTGGAAACTACCAGTCCAACCAGCATTATATATTCCGTGATGACTTTGCCAATTTTTAACTATGGATTGGAAATCGATCTTTGTGGCCATAGATCCCTCCTTGTGCCATGTATTAAGACTTACATATATTGTAACGTGAAGCCAATGTTTCGGCTAATAGATTGGTTAATATTTTGTATTGAATTGAGACGTATTACTGTAACTGATACTTCTTATAACCGTTCGGCATATTAAGAACAAAAAATTCCAACTTAGCCTGGACCTTAGTCGGAGGACTTAAAAAACTTAATCGAATATCAGTATTTTCATTCTTGATTAGAACTGTTTTTCCGCCCTTTAAATTGCGATCGCCCCAAACGATTCGCATGCCATCTTGCGCTCGCACACAAGATTCTAATTTTTGATTTTTATCCAAAGTACAATTCCAATTCTTATGTTCGAACTTAGTGTCGTTCAGCATGGCCAAAAATTCTTTGTAGCCTAAATCAAAATTGAAGTTCGGAATATTCCCTAGGTGTTTAATGTCACTATCGTAATATTTTTTTTGCAAATGATTAGCAGCATAGACTTTAGTCCTATCTAAGACCGCACTTAAAACGGGGTAACCAAAGGGACCACTCAACTCTAAACGCATCTGTTCCTTTTCACTCCAAATAAAATCAACAGTTCCCGATTGATGGGCATTTTTTACTTTGTCGAAATAATCCACTTGAGCGTAAGTCTTAAAAGTTGAATCTGGATCAACCGCAGTAGTACCACCTTTTGGAGTGGTTACACATCCAGAAGTAAGAATTAAGAGGGCCACCGGCAAAAAATAGGATGATAAAGAGCATTGATTTCTTTTCATCCTAAAATTGAATCACAGATTGTTGATAAAAGGCAAAAACATTAAGGGCCGGTTGATGCAGGAATACGTGTTGGCGTTCCACCTTTGATAAACTGCTGTTTGTCTAATGACGTCAGTTTATCTTTGATTAATTTAATCTTAGTAGAATCCGTTTCGAACGTTACTGCCTTTTCGTACATCTCTTTTGCTTTTTCAACCAATTGATTTTTCATGTAAACATCACCCAAGTGTTCGGCAATAATGCTTTCTTGCGGAGTTAACTGAAAAGCCGCTTCCAAAGTTTTCAAAGAGTCTTTATATAACCCCTTTTTAAACAATACCCATCCCAAGGTGTCCAATACATATCCGTCTTTAGGATCTAATTCAAAAGCACGTCTCGCTAACTTCTCAGCTTCGTCTAAGTGACTATTCATTTCAGCATAGGTAAAAGCTAAGTAATTTAAACCTTGAGAGTGATTCGGGTCCATTTCAATCACTTGCTTCATGTTGGTAACAACTTTTTCTTTATCTCCTAATTTGTCAAAAACAGTTCCTAAATAAAACTTGATTTGAACATTATCAGGAAATTTCTCACTTGCCGCAGTTAACATTTTCACTGCTGTTTTATGATCGTTTTTTTCATCTAATAATGAAGCGTACAATGCATAGAACTGTGGAATTTGATCGTTATTTTTAATTCCGTCAGTAACTACTTTGATCGCCTTATCTGTTTGTTGAAGCGTCTTTAATAGATACGTCGCATGTAAAACCGAATCTGGATAATACTGACTATCTGGTTGAATCTTTAAGAAATGTTCAATTGCATCTGGCTTGTCATTCATTTCTTCATAAACAGCAGCCAAGTAAAATCGAATCTTATCGCTGTCTGGAACTAATTTGACAATCTCATGCAACTTTCCAACCGCTAAAGTGAATTTCTTCTTCTCGATATAAATTAATGCAATTTTTACTTTCGCATTCAAAGGATCGTCGCTGTTTTTTTCCAAAACATCTAACTG
>JAYSSX010000475.1:0-3963 GCA_043720315.1 Pseudobdellovibrionaceae bacterium
GTCTACTGGTGTACTGCCGACGTGGGTTGGGTCACCGGACATACTTATATCGTTTATGGTCCATTGGCTAACGGGGCCACTTCAGTTATTTTTGAAGGAGTTCCCAACTATCCAACGGCATCGCGGTTTTGGCAGGTGATTGATAAACATCAAGTAAATATTTTTTATACGGCACCTACAGCGATTCGAGCCTTGATGCGAGAAGGGGACAGTTTTGTCACCAGCAGTTCTCGTAAAAGTTTACGAGTTTTAGGAACGGTCGGCGAGCCAATTAATCCTGAGGCTTGGAATTGGTATAACCGAGTAGTTGGAAACGGCCGCTGTCCCATCGTTGATACTTGGTGGCAGACCGAAACCGGCGGAGTTTTAATTTCACCTATAGCTGGCATTACAAAAACAAAACCAGGATCTGCGACTTTACCGATGTTCGGAATAAAACCTGAGATTCTGACGGTTGAAGGTAAAAAACTAGAAGGCGAATGCGAAGGCGTTCTGGCAATTAGTGATTCGTGGCCTGGACAAATGCGTACCGTTTACCGCAATCATCAACGTTTTGAAGAAACTTATTTTTCGACATACCCAGGTTATTACTTTAGTGGTGACGGCTGTAAACGCGATGCTGATGGCTACTATTGGATAACAGGACGAGTCGATGATGTCATTAATGTTTCAGGTCACCGATTAGGAACAGCCGAAATTGAAAGTGCCTTAGTCCTTCATCCTAGTGTTGCTGAGGCTGCTGTTGTTGGTTATCCGAATGAAATTAAAGGTCAGGGGATCTATGCCTACGTTACTTTGAAATCGGGTATTAGTGAGACCGAGGACCTTCGTAAAGACTTAATAAAGCAGGTTCGAACGGTGATCAGTCCTATTGCAACTCCTGATATTATTCAATGGGCTCCAGCACTTCCTAAAACACGTTCCGGGAAAATTATGCGTCGAATTTTAAGAAAAATTGCTGAAAATCAAATCGATAATGTCGGTGACACCAGTACTTTAGCCGACCCGAGTGTAGTAAAAAATTTAATTGAACGTAGAATGAATCAATAGGATGGCTTTTTAATTGAGAATTCAAGTAATTTCAGTTAGTTTTACGCCATCGAGGTACTTATGAATAAGAAAATCGCTTTATACGTTGGATTCGTGATTTTAGCCGTTTTATCACGGATTGTTGATCATCCAGCTAATTTCACTGCAGTGATGGCGTTGGCTTTATTTTTAGGTGCGCGATTGGAAAACAAAACTTTGGGTTTGGTACTTACTTTGATTCCTATGGTTATCGTTGACAGTTATTTAGGTTTTCACTCGACGGTATTTTTTGTTTATGGGGCTTTAGTTGGGATTTTGTTGCTCAGTCATTTGGGGCTATCTGGAAAAAAATTGTTTCCTTTGGGTGTTAGTTCTATTGGATTTGGGATTCTGTTTTATTTGATCACAAACTTCGGAGTGTGGCAGGTTGATGGTATGTACCCAAAAACTTACGAAGGGCTCCTTGAGTGCTACCGAATGGGAATTCCTTTTTTGAAAAATCAGATCATCGGTGATTTATTTTATACTTTAGTTTTTGTTGGTGCTTTTGATTATCTCAGCCACAAAATTTCAAAACCACAAAAAGTTAGATAAGCGCGGTTAAGTTATGGCAATGCAAGTCTGCATTGCTACATAACAGCAACGCAAGTCTGCATTGCTAAATTACTCCTGAGCTATTTTTTCCTCTTCTTTAATCCTGAATTCATTTTTTTAACTTTAAGTTTTTGTTTTTTGTTAAACGTTTCTAATTTCTTGGCTACTTTCTTATCCGAAATAGAAAGTATTCTGGCGGCCAACAGCCCGGCATTATAAGCATTATTTAAGGCCACTGTCGCCACAGGGACTCCTTTGGGCATCTGAATGATGGATAGGACAGCATCTAAACCCTTTAGTCGTCCTTGCTCTACAGGAACTCCAATTACAGGCAGGGTCGTCAGGCTAGCGACCATTCCGGGAAGGTGGGCTGCGCCGCCGGCACCGGCTATAATGATTCCATAACCCTTTTCTCGGGCGGTTAAAGCGAAATCAAACATTTTTTCAGGCGTACGGTGCGCCGACACTACCTCAATTTTAAAAGTGATTCCGAATTCTTTAAGAGGAACAGTGGCTTCATTCATAACTTTTAGGTCACTGTCGCTGCCCATGATGATGGCTACTTTCATAATCAATACCTATCTTAAAAAGAACTCTGTTCTTATAGTTTAAATAATTTCCGCTCTTTAAGAGCTTGCTTTAATAAAAGCCTTGGTGAATTTCCTAAATAATTGACGTGACCCATCTTCCGGCCATTGCGATTTTCTGACTTTCCATACCAATGCAAATGCCCACTTAAATTTAGGGGTGCTGAACTGACGCTACCGCCTTTACCGATAAGATTAGTCATACAAAATGATTTACTATTCATTTTATAATTCTGTATTTTTAGTCCCGCTAAACACTGAATATGGTAGTCAAACTGTGAAAAATTTAAGGCATCTAAGGTGTAATGAGCGGAATTATGAACTCTTGGTGCACACTCGTTTATTAAAAGTTCTTTTCCAGTATCAAAAAGTTCAAAAGTAATGACACCTACGTATTTTGTTTTTTTCAAAAACGACGAGATTTTCTTTTTTAAAGAATTGATCTTTGGATGAGAGATGGGGCCTATAACCCAATCACATCGGTACTGACTTTGTTTTGTTTCGACTAAAGGCAGGTCGACAATATTTCCATACTGATCGCAAGCAAAAGAAATTGCCAACTCGCTCTTAAAGGGAATTAATTTTTCTGCAATGAAATGATTTTCTTCAAAATAAGAAGGATCGAATTCAGCCAAAGCTTTTTGAAACGCTTTTTTATTGGCAATCATATAGGTGCCGTAGCCGTCATAACCGCCAAAAGATTTTTTTAATACAAAACCCTTAGGAAACTGAGAATAGACATGATTAAAGTCGTCAAATGAGGTGACTTCAAAAAAATCGGCAGTGGGGAGGTTATAGTTTAAAAAGGTGCTTTTCTGAAAATGCCGATGCTGAAGTTGGGCCATCATTTTTAAACTAGGAGCCACATAAACTTTACTTTTAATTAATTTAGAAACCATTTCGGTATTGACGAATTCACTTTCAAACGTGATTGCATCTAAACCATTCAGCAATTCAAGCTGTTCCGAGGTCAGATTTAGGGTCTTTAAATCGATTAAATGATTAAGGGCATTTACTAAACAGGCAGGATCTTGTTGGTTGCCAGTAAAAACATGGGTTTCAACTCCTAACCGGTGTGCAGCCATCGCTAGAAGGCGTGCGAGTTGCCCAGAGCCTAAAATTCCTAACTTAAAACCATTTGGAAGCAAGGGATGCATAGAAATAAAAACTAACTTGAAATCTAAGTCTTCTCAAGCGCAGCTTTTTCAGGTAACTGTATTTCTGTGAACTTACCAAATGCGTCATTTGTCCGATCCAGCCAAAGTTTAATTCCCTTAGACGGAGTTAATTTTCCACTTTGTTTAGCCCCCATGGTGGGGCTGACTCATGTGGCGTTAAGGGAGTTGATACGGAGTTATCTTCCTGAAGATGCCAAAACCATTTGGCCGACGGAAATGCTTTCCTCTTGGCGAATTCCCAAAGAAGTCTTAGGTGTCGCTGACGAAACCAAAAGGTCGCTAACTGAGGATTTTTTAGTTCCGCAAATTTTGGGAAATGAAGAAGAGCCGATTGCGATTTCTGTCGCCAAGTTAGAGCAATGGGGGGCCGTTGCGATTGATATCAATATGGGCTGTCCAGTGAAGAAGGCCCTTAAACATAATTATGGCGTGTCGTTGATGGGTGACCCCAAATATGCCGCTGAAGTTGTACGAATGGCTGTTAGAAATACCTCGCTTCCCGTTTCAGTAAAACTGCGTGCAGGCGTTCAATCCGATTATGAGTTTCTGAAAAACTTTGTCGGCGGTTTGGCCGA
>JAYSSX010000476.1:0-5261 GCA_043720315.1 Pseudobdellovibrionaceae bacterium
AAAAAATGGCGCCTGTCTTAGTTCGAATTTATCGTCAAATGTTAGAACCAAAATATGTTTTGTCTATGGGAGCCTGTGCAAGTTCGGGCGGTTTTTACCGCGCCTACCATGTTCTTCAGGGCGCCGATAAAGTCATTCCTGTTGACGTTTATGTTCCGGGTTGCCCTCCAACTCCAGAAGCGGTTTTGGATGGAGTAATGACTTTGCAAAGAATGATCGCCAAACACCAACCTAGACCTTGGCGCGATAACTGGAAGGCACCTGAGTATGTCTAATTTGGAAAATATTAAACAAAAACTGTCTTCTGAATTCGATTTAACAAAAATCGAAATGTTCAATTCATTTGGTGATGATGTCATGATCTTGCCGAAACAAGATATCGTTTCGGTTTTAAGATTATTACGAAACACAGAGTCTTTTGATTTTTTAATGGACATCTGTGGTGTTGATTATCCAGATCGCGAAAAACGATTCGACGTTGTTTATCACCTTTTCAATTCTAAGACTTCGGCCCGTTTAAGAATAAAGTGTGCTTTGGGTGAAAATGAAGAGATCGAAACGGCGCTTCCCGTATGGAAAGGTGCCGATTGGTTTGAGCGTGAAGCTTACGACATGTTCGGAATTCATTTCAAAGGCCATCCCAATTTACGTAAACTTTTAACGCATCATCAGTTTGTCGGACATCCATTACGTAAAGATTACGAAGCGGATCGTCAGCAACATTGTACCGATACTTTACCGATTCATTTCGATAATGAGTTTGGTGTTGATGGTTCGGTCTTAAATCCCAATTTCGTTCCACTAAATATTGGTCCATCGCATCCCGCGATGCATGGAACTTTACGGGTTATGGTTGAGTTGGATGGGGAAACTATCGTTCGCGCAGCTTGTGATTTAGGATTTCTACACCGTTGCTTTGAAAAGATGGCGGAGACACATCCTTACAATCAAGTTATCCCGTACACAGATCGTTTAAATTACTGTTCAGCACCAATGAATAACGTCGGCTACTGTAAAACTGTCGAGCGTTTGTTGGGTGTAGAAATTCCTCCGCGTGCACAAGCAATGCGAGTAATTTTATGCGAACTTTCCCGAATTATTGATCACATTATTTCTGTAGGCACTGGCGGCGTGGATTTAGGGGCGCTGACTGCATTTTTCCATCTATTTACTTATCGTGAAAAAGTATACACTTTGTTTGAAAAACTTTGTGGAGCTCGATTGACCGTTGCCCTGACTCGTGTTGGTGGTATGGCCCAAGATGCTCCTGAAGGATGGTTTGAAGACGTATTGGTTTTTTGTAAAGAAATGTCAGTGGCTACTGACGAAATTTCAAAGTTGATGTTGGATAACAAAATTTTTATCAAACGAACTCAAGGGGTTTGTCCGGTGAAAGCATCGGATGCTATTCAGTGGGGTTACACAGGGCCATTATTACGCGCCTCTGGTGTGGCTTTGGATTTAAGAAAATCAAAACCTTATTACGGTTACGATGGATTGAATTTTGATATTCCTGTAGGTACTAACGGCGATATTTATGATCGTTACATGGTTCGTATTGAAGAAATGCGCCAATCGATTCGTATTATTGAACAAGTTTGTAAAAATGTTCCTGGTGGTGATTTCACGATTCGTGATCGTGGCATTGTTCTTCCTGAGAAAAAAGATGTTTACGGAAATATTGAAGGCTTGATGAATCACTTTATGTTGGTGATGAAAGGTCTTCGTCCACCAGCAGGGGAAGTTTACGATGCAACGGAAGCCGCTAATGGCGAATTAGGTTTCTATCTAATCAGTGATGGTAGTGCAAATCCATATCGTCTTAAAGTTCGTCCACCTTGTTTTGCAATTTATCAGTCATTCCCTTCTGTGGTTAGAGGGGCCTTTATTGCGGATGCGATCGCAACGGTAGCAAGTATGAACGTTATTGCAGGAGAGTTAGATCGATGATTACACCAACATCAAATCCACTTAAGGAATACACTTTTAAAATCTCGGCTGCAGGTTTAGAAAAAATCAATGCCGAGCTAAAAAGATATGAAACAAAAGAGTCGGCAGTTATTCCTTGTCTTTATATTGCTCAAAAGGAAAACAAAGGCTGGGTTAATGAAGCCGTTATCCAGAACTTAAGCGAAGTTATGGATATTCCGACTTCCAAAATAAACGAAGTTTTTAAATTCTATACAATGTTTAATCAAAAAGAAGTTGGACGTTTTCATGTTCAGATATGCACCAATATCTCTTGTGCTTTGAATAACAGCCGTGAAATGGCCAGCGACATTTGCCGTGAATTGAAAACTAAATTTGATACCATCACAGTTGATGGAAAATTTACGGTTTCGAAAGTGGAGTGTTTGGGTTCTTGCGGAACGGCTCCAATGATGCAAGTCAATGAAACCTACTATGAAAATTTAACGACTGAATCTGCGATGAATATTTTGCGAGGTCTGAAATAATGGAAACAAAGTTACTGTCGGAACATTACGATAAAGACGAATTTATTGGAATCGATGGCTATAAAAAATTAGGCGGCTATCAAGTCATTGAAAAGGCCTTAAAGATGCAGCCTCAGGCGATTGTCGATGAAGTTAAAGCTTCTGGTCTTCGCGGTCGTGGCGGCGCGGGTTTCCCCACAGGAATGAAGTGGGGATTTTTACCGAAAAACAACGAACCACGCTATCTACTTTGCAACGCCGATGAAGGTGAGCCAGGAACTTTTAAAGATCGTATGATGATGGAGCGGGCTCCTCATCAATTGATTGAGGGAATGATTATCTCTGGGCATGCGGTGAATTCTAAAAAAGGTTACATCTATGTTCGTGGTGAATACTTTATGGTTATTCGAGTTTTAGAAAAAGCCATCAAAGAAGCCTATGATGCGAAACTTCTTGGAAAAAACATTCTAGGTTCTGGAGTGGATTTTGATTTAGATGTTTACAGCGGAGCAGGCGCTTATATCTGCGGAGAAGAAACCGGAATGATTTCTTCTTTAGAAGGTAAAAAGGGTCAACCTAAATTGAAACCTCCTTTTCCAGCTGTGCAGGGTTACTTACGTAAACCAACTATTGTGAATAACGTAGAAACATTGGCTGCCGTTGTTCCAATTATTAAAGATGGAGCCGCTGCTTACAAAAAATTTGGCTCAGAAAAATCGGCCGGCACAAAATTATTTTCATTGAGTGGAAATATTCAACGACCTGGAAATTATGAAGTTCCTTTGGCGTACCCAATGATGGATATGATTAATAAATTGGGTAAAGGAATGCATCCAGGTAGAAAATTGAAAGCCGTGATTCCTGGAGGATCTTCAGCTCCTGTTTTGACGGCTGCTGAATGTGAAAAAGCGAATTTAGATTACGAATCATTGGCGGGATTAGGTTCGATGTTAGGTTCGGGCGCCATTATCGTTATTGATGATTCGCAATGTATGGTGGATATGTTGGGCGTGTTAACGCACTTTTATCATCATGAATCTTGTGGTCAGTGTACTCCATGCCGTGAAGGTACGGGTTGGTTAAATAAAATAGTTCATTCTATCTTGGATGGCCGTGGTCGTTTGCAAGATATAGATCTTCTTATTAAGGTTGCAGACAATATGAAAGGTCGAACGATTTGCGCGCTTTCTGATGCGGCTGCCTTACCAGTACTTAGTTTCGTGACAAAATACAGAGATGAATTTGAATACTTTGTTCGCGAGGGACGCTCTAAAGTGAAAGGGGTTTCGCATGCCGAAATGCACCATTAATGGCAAAGAATTAGAAGTTAAAGACGGAACAACCATCATTGAAGCGATGTATGGAAAAAAAGGCGAATGGCCACAAGGGAAGGTAGCTCATTATTGTTGGCATCCCGGTTTAAGTGTCGCCGGTGTTTGCCGTTTGTGTATGGTTCAGGTTGAGGGTAATCCACGATTACAAATTGCTTGTAACACTGTTGTCACTGAAGGCATGAAAATCAATAACACGTCAGAGACAGTTAAAGACGCTGCAAAATGGGGAATGGATTTTCATTTAATTAATCATCCATTAGATTGTCCTATCTGTGACCAGGCTGGGGAGTGCGGTTTACAAGAACAGTATATGGTGTTTGGTAAATACACGCCTGAAATGGCCGAGAAAAAACAAAAGAAACATAAAGTTGTAGATTTAGGTCCAACCGTAGTTTTGGATTCTGAAAGATGCATTCTTTGTTCACGTTGTGTTCGATTCACTGACGAGGTGACAAAAACTAACGAGTTGGGAATTTTCAATCGTGGTGACCGTTCAGAAATCGGTACTTTTGATGGCAAGGAATTAAATAATAAATATTCATTAAACACCGTTGATATCTGTCCCGTAGGAGCCTTAACTTCTAAAGACTTCCGATTTAAACAGCGGGTTTGGTATCTAAAAGACCAAGAGACGGTGTGTAATGGTTGCTCTACAGGTTGCAATGTTAAAGTTTATTTTAACAAAGAGGGTTTGTTCCGCGTGAAGCCCGTTTACAACGAAAAAATAAATGGGCATTGGATGTGCGACGAGGGTCGCGATATCTATAAATTTGCAAATCGTGAACATCGCCTTTTGAAAGCCAAAAAGAAAATTAAGGGCGGAGCATGGATGGAAATGGCCGCCGGCGCGGCAGCCAAAGAATTGGTATCCGTATTGTCTGGTAAAGGCGAACAAAATGCTTTGGTTTTGACTGGCCAGCATACCGTTGAAGAGTATGAGTCTATTATTTCTACTTTCGTAAACGATTTTAAATCAAAAAAGGTCTTTCATTGGATCAATAACAAAGACAGTTTTGATCAATACGACGGAATGCTGATTCGCGGAGACAAAAATCCAAACACAAAAGGTCTGTTAAAGGCTTTTGAAAAACATGGAATCACTATGGTTTGGACCGATTTGCAAAAAGATTTGAAATCAGGCGCCATTAAAAACTTGGTAGTCGTAGGACCCGAAAACGTACCGGTTTATCCTGAATATAAAGAAAGAATTAAAGAATTCTCTACAGTTGAGAATTTTATTTTCTTAACGGCAGCTAAAGCGCCGGCTTTTGAAGAAATTGAGACCAATGTTTGGTTGATTCCATTGAAGACTTTTGTAGAAAAAGAAGGAACTTTTGTGAACTTTTCCGGTATCGAGCAAAAATTCAAAAAAGTGACTACGATAGTTTCTGAAGCTTTGACAGTTACTGAAGCGGCAGAGTTAATGAGCGGAAAACAGTTGATGGTTAAACCAGAGACTAATGTTTTCGTAGAAACCAAACGCCCAGTAGAT
>JAYSSX010000477.1:0-1521 GCA_043720315.1 Pseudobdellovibrionaceae bacterium
CCTCTAGCTCGGCACAAGGGTCTTTCGATCAGGGTGGATTTTCTAATCAAGAATTTGATGAAGAAGGCCTTGGCGGGGATTCTAAAGGCCAAGTCGATTCATTTGCTAAAGCCCACCCCATGAATCATAAGGCAGAGGGTGGATTTGCATTAACTAGTGGGGCAGCAGCAGGATCAAAAGCAGCTAATTCCGTAGATCGTAACGAGGCCGTTCAAAAGGTAATGGATCAAACTCAGTTTCTGGTCAAAAAAGGTGGTGGTGAAGCCACTATTGAGTTGAACGAACAAGGTTTGGGAAAAATCCAAATGAAAGTCATCGTGCACGAAGGAAAAGTGAATGTACAAATGGCAACCGACAACAAGGAAACTAAAAAACTTCTTGAGAATTCGATCGGTGATTTGAAGCAAAGTTTAAGTGGCCATAAATTAGTAATGGATCATATGAAGGTTGATGTAAACAATCAGGCTCAGGATTCCATGAAAAATGGCAACTTTGACCAAGGTCGCGAGCAAGCAAGACAGTTTTTAGGGCAATTCCGAGAGGATAACCTAAATAGTCGTGATCAGTTTTTCGATCAGCGCAAGAGTACAAGTTTTTCTTCCAACGGAAAAACCGAAGCTTTAACCCCTAGTTCAGATACGGCGCGAGCAAAAAGCCGTTATTTGAGTCAAGGTAAAGGAGCTGGACTCGATCTAGTTGCATAAAAAGGTCATAATAAAAATAGGGAGAGTTTTTAACTCTCCCTATTTAACCCAAACAGGCCCCTTAGGTGTAACTACAAAATGCACCATAGGTGCAAAACAAGGATTTGAAAATGGGTGTTATTAGCAATAAATTAGGAACAAAAACTTGGAGTGATTCTCCACAAAACGAAATTCAAAAATCATCGAAGGCCCAAAGTTTGTCTGCCGGTGGGGCGGAACAAATGGGCGGTGAAAATATTGGTGATATACTAAATAAAGTCGTTGATCCCAATTATGTTGATGCTAGCAAAAAAGTAAGAAGTGTCGGCAATAATCAAATGGATAAAGATGCCTTTATGAAATTGATGTTTGCGCAAATGAAGAATCAAGATCCAACAAACCCTTTGAAGTCACACGAAATGGCGGCACAGCTGGCTCAGTTTTCGGGATTAGAGCAAATGCAAAATATGAATACGTCTTTGACCGATATTAAAAACGGACAAAAACCTTCAGAAAGTTTTCAGGCTTTGAACTTCATTGGTAAAGCGGTGGAAGGCGATTCTTCTAAATTGACTCGCGTAAAAGGTGATAAAGACCACACATTCAGTTTTGTACTTCCTGACAGTGCAAAGGGTGCTACTTTGCGCATTCGTAATGCCGAAGGCGAAACCGTGCGTTCTGTCACTATGAAGGCGATGCCTAAAGGTGAAAATAGTTTTTCTTGGAATGGCCAAGATGAAAAAGGAAATACGACTCCAGCAGGAGAATATCAGTTTTTTATTGATGCCGATGCAACCAATGGAAAAAAATTAGCAGTGAAGACGGATTTCGAAGGAGT
>JAYSSX010000478.1:0-3421 GCA_043720315.1 Pseudobdellovibrionaceae bacterium
CAGGAAGACATGATGAACGTCAAAGATCATTACAAAAATCACCTATCTAATTTCTATACTTGGATTTTTGGCGACTATGTAGAAATGCAGATTCGTCAAAAAACATTTTTTGAACAGAATGGAGTAACACCAGTAGGGACTAAAATCGCCATAGATTTAGGATCGGGATCTGGCTTTCAGTCTTGCGCCCTGGCCGAAATGGGATTTAAAGTCCATGCGCTCGATGAATCAACCGAATTACTAAGCGAATTGCAAAAAAGAAATGCAAACATTCAAGTACATCAAATTGACTTGCGATCCTTTCTTGTAGGGCGGGAGATCCCCCTGAATTGATTATATGCATGGGGGATACTATCACCCATCTAGATTCCCTCGCCAACATTAAAAATTTAATTAAGAATTCACATCAGCAGTTGCAGCCAAACGGTAAATTAATTTTTACCTATCGTGATTTATCTGAAGTTAAAAAAAAAGAACGATTTTTTACCGTTAAGACCGACGAAAAAAGAATTCTGACTTGTTTTCTTGAGGACGACGGCGACCAAGTAAAGGTTTTTGATCTTTTGCACGAAAACAATGATCGCAAATGGAGTATTAGTAAAAGTTTTTACCGAAAACTGAAAATCCCAGCTGCTTGGCTAAACCAAACTATGACCAATGCTGGATTTAATGTTAAAACTAGTCAGTTACCTAACGGAATGGTTTCCTTAATTGGCCACAAATAGATACTAATGCGTTTGCGTTGGCTTGCTTTTAACCCTTGGTGCTGTGAAATCTAAAAAGGCCCTTAATTTTAGCGGAAGATTTCGACCGCAATTAAAAACAAGATTAACCCAAAGCCGCTGCGGCCGTTAAATTTGCATCTGTGGTTTTGCACGTAGCACTAAATACTTGGACCAACTACATCAACGAATTAGCAAAAATTGAAATTAATTTTCCAGTTGTCCACACAGTTAAAAGATAATCGTCTTCGAATATTTTTTCCCACCCGTCCTCCAAATAGGGAGGACGCGAGTGCACGTTTATCCCATTTCGGACTATCTAATAGTCCCACATCACCTTATGAATCCACATCGTAACCAGCTATCGTTAACAGAGGAGGTTCTATGAACTTGTCTCGACGAATATTTTTAAGTCAGTCTGCCGGTGCGGTTTTTGGATTTTCACTTTTGGGCACCGTTGGATGTGGCAAGGCCAGCTCTTCTTATGGTGATTCCGGGAAACCGACTCCAAACAATCCACTAAGTCCTGGAGAATGTGACAGCGGTGAGCGTATAGTGAAATACACCAACCCTGGCCATGCACATACTTCGATCAATCTTCCAAAAGAGATGGTCGCGGGCGCCGTACCTGGTTTTTATACTTTACTTTCAGGATCACATGAACATGACTTCGAATTAACTGCTGATGATTTTGCAAAACTTCAAAAAGGTGAATCGATTACTAAACAAGAAAACACGCACGGCCACCAAATTTCGATTTCTTGTTAATATGGCGGGGGATTCGCGGGCAACACAGGAACTCAATACAAATGGGACAGCCGTTGCCCGCCAAAGTCACTAGCCTTAATAAATTTACTACTTGGTTTCGACGATCGTTTTGAACTCGCCCACAGAAAAGCGTTTTATATCCATAGGCATTTCAAAACCTTTCATATCCATTCGTTTATCAGCGTAAACTTTTTTAACTACCTTGTCGCGATGGGTTTTGGATTTGTAAATAATAAATGAAAACGCGATGGTTTCATTAGGTTTTAATTTGTAGGATTTGGTAAATGAAGTGCCCCATCCAACATTAAGATTTGCACCAATACATTCGTAATAGGCAACGGCTCCATGCTCCATCCATATTTTTTTTCCTAACAGGGCCATTTTTTTATAAGCGCTAACTTTGCTTTTTTTAAGTGGAATAACATAACCATCTACGTAACTCATGAGTGCTCCTTCTGAATGGATTCATTCTGACTAAAACGTGGCAATTGTGCAAACGGAAATGATCCGCAGAAAACATAATTTTTCTTTTCATTACTTTTAACGTAGAACCTATCTATAGGAGAAAAAAATGAAAAGTAAAGTCAACCATAAGAAATACAACTTCCTAGGCAAGGTCTGGAAATATAAGGGGCCTACCGGTTGGCATTTTGTTACGCTGCCAAAAGCCCTCTCAATCAAAATACGTAAAATTCATGGGTGTGATGAAGAAGGATGGGGAAGGCTTAAGACGACCGCCCTTGTAGGGCAAACTAAATGGCAGACTACAATTTGGTACGACACAAAATCCTTAAGTTATATCCTTCCAATCAAAGCAGCAGTTAGAAAAATCGAAGAAATCAGATTGGACTCGGCGATAAAAGTGATTTTACACTTACAAGTCAGTGATTCCGGATTTTAAAAAATTGAATTTAGACAAACTGTAAATGTGATTCATCTTGCACTTGGTAAATAGTTTTGCTGTAGTTTTATTTACTATGCGAAAACTGACTGTATTAAAAGTAATGGCTATCGTATTTATCACCATAACTGCACATGCCGAAGAAATCGGATCGCAAATCGCTAGGCCCACAAAAGAAGATCCAATTAATTTGCAGGCCACTACTTCAAATTCGCAAGAAGCCTTTACCGCCAACAAGCAAATAACGACGCTGGAATTTGAATATCGATTGCTTTCGCCTGAAATTCTGTTTCACGTCGGGGATGATTCGGAAGCGATGACGCCAAAAAATGCGGGGCAACCGGGATTGCGATATTCAAAAGAAAATATCAGCGTGGCTTTTAACAAAAGTTTTCTTTCGACTAAATCACAATCGGGTGGTTTGGATTTAGAGTATAGTTGGGATAATTCCTACATTCAAGTCTACCATATTTGTGCCACAGGTTAAAGAGTCCAATTAAATCCCAACAGCGATTATAAAAAAGATCTTGGCGACAGGGACAACATGACTGGTACAAACGATGGGATACTTTATTTAAAAGGCATTGATGAAACCTCAAGTTTTTCATTGATGACTGCCCGTGGTCCGCGTGATCACCAGTCTATGACGACACCTTTGCAATACAGTTATCAAATACTTCTCGATCGATCCAGATTTGAAGACTCCTCCCCTTTAGTCGCCGGCGATACGGTCCGCAAAAAAGATCGCCTCTCATTAATTCCGGGATTTGGGGCGATGATCAGCGAAAGTATTCCTAATGGATATGTGTTTTCATCTTGCAGTTTAGGAGTTGGCGCCATCAAAGAAACTATGACCCACACTACCCCCCCCCAAATTGATGTATTTTCCCATATAAATATAACGGCATTGACGATGTTAAGAAAGTCCAGCGGTTCAGCGTTTTATAGGCGGGGCCACATAGCGTCAGAGTAGAAAAAGATCACCCATCCATAGGTCTTGTTGTCTGATTAATTTATCAAGACAAACCAG
>JAYSSX010000479.1:0-2630 GCA_043720315.1 Pseudobdellovibrionaceae bacterium
AGGCAAAAATTCAACTCTACGATGGCGAAACCGGATTACCTTCTCAGGTTATAGATTTACTCAAAGTAAAAAAATAAGCGGCATTCATGACGATGACCAACCCGACTCCTATAGACCTTTTTTTCAAAAAAAAAGATGCAAATGATTTACGATTGGGCAATAAAGTTCAATCTATTGATCTTGAGACAGAAACCGCGCCAGCCGGGTCCATTCTCGTCTTGGGCTATCCCGACGACGAAGGTATCCACATTAATGCCGGAAGATTAGGTGCTGCACAGGCACCCAATCGAATTCGCCAATACTTCTATAAAACAACATGGCTGAAAAATTTCGAGCAAAAAAACTGGAAACTTTTAGATGCTGGGGATCTAAATACGGAACAGAAAACTCAATTAGAAAAACACTCTACAGCAGAAATTTTAGCCGAAAGAGCTTTCGCTTCAGGCGCCTTTGTTTTTAGCTTAGGCGGCGGTCATGATTATGCCTTTAATGATGCGAATGGGTTTTTAAAACAGCATGCACATGGTAAATTCGGAAATCCTATTGTTATTAACTTCGATGCACACCTTGATGTTCGAGATGATAAAAACGGATTCAACAGCGGTTCTGCCTTTTATCGAATGATTAATCGATTTAATCCAGACACTTTCGAATTTTTTGAAGTAGGAATTCAGACTCAATGCAACAGCAGTTACCATCTTGAATGGGCAAAAACTAAAAGGGCCCATTTGATTACTTTGGAAGAAACCACTCAGTTCTTAAATGATTTAAAAAACCACGACAGCTTCCGCTCTAGAAAAAGCATTTGGCTCAGTTTAGATATCGATGTTTTTTCTTATGCTTTAGCGCCAGGTTGCTCTCAATCTTGGGCGACCGGACTTAACCTAGATGCTTTTCTAAAAAGTCTAGATTTTCTTTTTGCAAATCATAATATCGCAGGGATCGGCATTTACGAAGTCAGTCCTCCTCTAGATAATGACAATCATACTTCTAAACTAGCCGCACAAGTGATGCACCAGTGTATGGTCAACCTTAGTCGGACCCCAAGATCATGAGGGGCTTTGGAAGCGACAATCATTCTGGGGTTCATCCGTTAATGCTGGAGTCTATTGCTAAATCCAACATCGACCATCAACCTAGTTACGGAACTGATGACATTACTTTAAATTCAAATAAATTATTTTCTGATCTGTTTGAAACGGATTGCGATGTTCATTATGTTTTTAATGGGACGGCCGCAAATGTGCTTTCCTTAACCAGTTGTATTCGTTCTTATGAAACCGTGTTGGTCACCGACGTCAGCCACCTATTTAATGACGAATGTGGCGCGCCGGAAAAAATTGGTGGTTTCAAATTAACCGTAGTGCCAAGTCGTAATGGAAAATTTATTACAGAAGACCTCGATCAGTATTTGATTCGCCGGGGCGATCAACATTTTTCTCAACTAAAAGCGATTAGCATTACTCAACCTACTGAGGTCGGCACTTGCTATACCGAAGAAGAGATGGCAACCCTTTGCCGCTGGGCTAAAACAAATGGCTTCTATATTCATATCGATGGCGCCCGAATTTGCAACGCTGTAGTCTCTTTAAAATCTAGTTTTGCAAAATTGTTTACTAATAACAAAGTAGACGTGATTTCTTTTGGCGGAACCAAAAACGGATTTATTTTCGGCGAAGCTGTAGTCTTTCTAAATAAAGAAATTTCTAAAAATTTCAAATACCTTCGAAAACAAAATCTTAATCTTCCGTCCAAAACGCGTTTCATTGCCTGCCAATTTGAAACTTATTTAATAATCGGACTCTGGAAAGAAATAGCGACCCATTCGCTAAATAAAGCGCTGGAATTAAAACAAAAGATGGAAGGTCTCGTCCCCATCGCCTACCCAACCGAATCCAATGCCGTTTTCCCGATTTTAAAACAACCATGGATTAAACCCATGCGCGAAAAACATTTTTTTTATGTTTGGGACGAAAAAACTTTTGTCTGCCGCTGGATGACTTCTTGGGATACTCAATCTCATGAAATCGATAGTTTTGTGGAAAAACTTAAGGAGTTAGCCCGATGAAATACACCCCAGTCAATTACCAACAATACCTTCAGCTGGACAAAGTCGTAAACGCTCAAAGCTTATTAAGCGAAAAGTATAATAATACCGCTCATGACGAAATGCTTTTTATTATTGTCCACCAAACCTACGAGCTTTGGTTCAAACAAATTTTATTTGAATTAGATTCGGTTATTAAAACTTTTTCTCAATCGCGTATTCCAGAGTCTGAAATGAGCAGCACTGTTTCAAAATTAAATCGAATCGTTTCTATTCAACGTTTGATCAATGGACAGATTGACGTATTAGAAACCATGAGTCCTTTGGACTTTCTTGAGTTTCGTGATTATTTATATCCAGCTTCAGGCTTCCAAAGTTTTCAGTGGCGAAAGATTGAAACCAAGCTGGGTTTAGAATTAGATCAACGCGTGACCTTTAATGACACACCTTTTTACAAGTCTCTCGAAGTCTCGCAACAATCTGAAATGCTGGAAGTGCTCAAACAGCGAAGTCTTTTCACGCTGATTGAATCCTGGCTGGAAAGAACGCCTTTTGTGGAAAGTAAATATTTCGACTTTTGGTC
>JAYSSX010000480.1:0-3202 GCA_043720315.1 Pseudobdellovibrionaceae bacterium
GGGTTCGCAATGACTCCTGACGATCAACCAAATCTGCGAAAGCCTGTTTTAATATCTCAACGTCCAAACGCCCCAATAATTTAAGACTTAGTGGAACGAGGTAAGTGGTTGGCAGTTTTCCGGTATTTTGGATTTCCACGTGATCGGCAATCCATATTCTTTCCTGTGTGTGCGACAAAGGTAGCGGCTTTGCGCGTGAAAGAATGGTCATCCCTGGAATTAGAAGTGATTTATCCGCCGCCAACTGGAGATCGACAATTATAGCCAAAGCAGAAATCGTTCGATGCTCGAAAACTTGAGCACTACCTATTTGAATTGCAAACTTCTTACTCAAACGGAATCCCAATCGGACAGCTAATAAGGAGTTACCACCTACAACAAAGAAATCATCTAAAATGCCAAAATTTGCATTTGGCATTAATTCCTTCCAAACTTGAAAAATAGCTTTCTCTGTTTTACTGACAGGATCAATCGAATCAGAAGTTTCCTCGGGCCGCCTAAGCACTGGAAGTTCTTCCCGAATAGATTCCATTTTTTCTATTTGTCCATTTTCTTTCCAACGGCCAAATTCTGAATCCGAAGTTAAGAAGAACTCTTTTCCAAATAATATAAAGGCATCGCTGCCATTACCAATACCACTTGAATGGCAAGAGTAGACTGTTCCAAAAACCCCAACTGGAGCGGGATTTCCGTCCGAGTCTAAAACAACTCTTTTGGTCTTTTCTATAAAGCCAATTAACTGGTTGGTTTCCCTTGGATTCAGCCAAGGAATGTCCTTTACCGCTACATCCAAATTTTCTGCGATTGAAGTTACTAAAAACTGAAATCTCTCGGAAAGAATTTCAATGGTACTTTGATCGTAAATGTCCGAATTAAATTCTATCAGACCGTTCAATTCCTGATTTTTTTCAGTTAAAAATAATGTTAAATCAAATTTAGATATTTTAACTTCGCTTGGTTCCCGTTCGACCTGCAAATCGTGCAAGGTAAAGTCAGAACTTTCATTGTTCTGCAATACTAACATTACTTGGATCAGGCGCCCAAAAGACTGATTTAGGGAAGGATTTAATGCTTGTACAACCCGTTCAAACGGAGCTTCCTGATTGGAATAGGCTTCCAGGCAAATCTGTTTTGCCTTTTTCAAAAGTGCTGAAAAACTTGCCGAATTATTTAAAGGTATATGAAGTACCACCGAATTTACAAAATACCCGACTAGTCCTTCAATTTCAGAAAGATGACGGTTGGCCACAGGAAATCCAAAAGCCACTTTTTCATGGGAGGAATAGCGACTTAGAAATATGGAAAAGATACTAGATAAAGTCATAAATAAAGTAACGCCTTCTTTTCGAGCTATTTCATTCAAAGCGGCGGTTACCTGTTTGGAAATCACGAATGGGAAATGCGACCCGCGAAATGTCTGTATTAAAGGGCGTGGCCTATCCGTAGGAAACGTAATTAATTTTGGTAAATCTGCTAAATGATTTCCCCAATACTCCAACTGAAGTGCCATTGATTTTTGCTGCTCTGGTTGGCGCTGCCAGACGGCAAAATCAGAGTACTGAATTTCAAAGCGTGGCAATTCAGGTTGTTTTCCATTAACAAAACAGTGATAAAAATAAGAAATGTCTTTTAGAATAATCTCCATCGACCAGCCATCACTGATAATATGATGCATATTAATTGATAGAATATGGTACTTACTCGATAGCCGCAAAAGATGAGCTCTAAATAAATTCGCCTTTCCTAAGTCGAACCCTTCTGATTCATGCTTAAGTATGTATTCTCGAACTTTAGTACTCTTTTCCGGCTCTTCTAGGTCACTAAAATCTTCGTCCACAACATTTAAATAATACTTTTCCAAAATCGAAAGTTTAGGCTCGCCCAGATCATTTACAAAATAAGATCTCAGTTGTTCATGTCGATCTATCAAAGCCTGCATGGCCCTATGAAGATTGGCGACACTGAGTCGGCCCTTAATATGAAATCGCAAAGGAATTAAATAGGTCGAGGAGAATCTCCCGTTGGCCTCTAACTCTATCTGATCTAAAAACCAAAGACTTTCTTGACCGAAAGAGGCCTGCATTAAATTTTCATGTTTTACTGAAAGAATGGAAGCTTGAACATTACTTAATGCTGAATCAGGATTCTCGATCATATCGATTAGTTTTTGATCGATGAATTTGGCTTGTTTGGCAATGGTTCGATTACGAAACAACGTTGCTATCGGAACGGAAACATCGAATTTCTTTGAAATTCGCGCAGCCAATCGTACTGCCGACAAAGAATTTCCACCCACTAAGAAAAAGTCATCTTGAATTCCGAAATTACCATTTGGGATTACATCATTCCAAATCATAAATATCGTTGATTCGGTTGCATTACCTAATACCACAGTTTCATTTCTGGACACTGAAACAGCGGCAGTTTTTTCAATTGCCGACCGGTCTATCTTACCATTTGCGGTGACAGGAAAACTTTTCAGTTCAACAAAAGTACTTGGAATCATATAAGACGGCAGTTGATTAGCCAATTGTTGACGAATACTCTCAGAATCTAATATCTCGCCATCTTTAATAACTACAAAAGCTACAAGGAGTTTGTCACCGGGAATTTCTTCTCGTACGATCACTAGGCCGCTTTTGATTTGCGTACATTCGATCAAGCGGGTTTCAATTTCTCCCAGTTCAATTCGGTACCCTCGGATTTTTACCTGAAGGTCGCGTCTGCCAAGATATTCAATAAGACCGCCATCTGTCCATCGAGCCAAATCCCCCGTTTTGTAGACTCGTATCATCCGTCCAAAAAGAGAAATAGTAATAAACCGTTCTGCTGTCAACTCAGGCCGATCCAGATATCCTAGCGCTAGTCCCAAACCACTCGTATAAAGCTCCCCTTCAACGCCAATTGGAACAGGATTTAAATTTTTATCAAGGATATACACTTGTGTTCCCGAGATCGGCCGACCAATTGGAATGGAAAAATATTTTTTATTTTCGATTGGATAACAGGTTGTAAAGGTTGTATTTTCCGTTGGACCATAACCATTGATAAGTTTTGTATTTTTTAAATAAGCGAGTGCTTTATGAACATGAGTAACCGAAAGCTCTTCGCCGCCAACTAATAGTTGTTTAACACCCGAAAGACTTTCTGGCGACTCTTCCATCATAATATTAAAAAGACTCGAAGTCAGCCAAAGCGTAGT
>JAYSSX010000481.1:0-2649 GCA_043720315.1 Pseudobdellovibrionaceae bacterium
GAAAAACGATCTAATTCGATTTCGATCTGTTTTTTCTTTTCTTTAGATTTGTTTTTATTTAACCAAACCCAGTTGTTAATTAATATTTTTTTATTTTCTCGGTCTGCCTTTAAGTCTAAAAGGGCTTCAATATTATTTCCTATTAAAACGGGTAATGTGAAATATCCATACTTGCGTTTCTCTTTAGGAAGGTAGGCTTCGAAAAGGTGATTGTAATCAAAAAACTGGGAGACCCGTTTTCTTTGGATTATCAAAGGATCAAAGGGTGATAAAATATGTACCAAACGACTGGCTTCTATTTTACTTTCTAAAATTTGCGGTTTTATCCAATGCGGTTTGTTTGAATCTTGAATTTCAACTTCGATTAATTCCTTTAAATCTATTTTTTTCTGAATTAGCTTGGTAACTTGCTTCCGTCGTTCCGACTGCTCTAGATGGCAGATGGAGTCTAAACTTATAATCCCCTGTGCGCGTAAGGCACGGTCGATTAAATAAACACCATATTCAGTCTCTTTTATTGATTTTGGTTTAACTGTCCAGCCGAAGTGGCGTTCAGTAAGATCATACTTTTTTAACATTCCATCGCGCTCACCAATTACAAAGTCCCCTTTATAAAAACCCAACTGCAGCGCTTTCTTCGAAGGTTTCACGCTTCCCCAGAGATGCTCTTTTTCTACTAGGACATCATCTTTGATGTCGCGAATGCTGATGGGGCCGCTTTTTAAAAGTCGTTTTACTTTGGCGTAATCTTGGCTGCTGACTTTTTTATACCAGGAACTTCCTGGCGCCGAGACCCGTTTCATCTGTCGGACGTAAAATTTGAAGTCTTTCGTGGGCAAATAAGAAAGTGCATGGGTCCAATATTCAAAAACGGTTTTATCAACGGATTGTGCCCTCTTTAAATAAGTCGGACGGTATTCAGGAATCCGATTGTATAAAATATGGTGATGGCACCGTTCGATCACGTTGATCGTATCTATTTGAACATATCCTAAATGCTGAACTGCCTTGGTAACCGCTTCCGCACCTAAACCAAATGCTTTGGGTTCATTCAATTTTTGTGAATGAATCCAAACATTTTTTGCCAGCTCCTTCGAAATTTTCGGTATAGCCATAATTAATTTATTTTATTCCAAGATGTTTTTTAATCGCGCGAATTTGTTTGAGGTGAATTCCACCGTGTGCCCCTAATAGCCAAAACCAGCCCTTTAGAGAAAAGGGGCCAAACCAAGGATGGTAATGTTTCATATCAGAGTCCCAATTCTTTGTGTTTGATTTGATTCGGAGCGGAGATTCTAGGATAAAACTTTGAAATTCTTTGACGATATCAACTTCGGCACTTTTTTCGGTAGGTTTTACCTTCGCAATATCTACTTTCTGCGCAATGGCCCTATTGTTGCCTAATTCGATAATGCCGTTTTCAATCTGCCTACCAACAATCATTAAGTGATCTAACGTCATGGCAATCGACCAGTATCTAGAGCTGTCTTCCAATCCCATTTGCGGTGGTACTAAAACCTTTTGATGAAGTTGCTTTGACGAAAGATCTTTCGCTTCATTTAAAATTTTCGAATATATGATATCAAAGGATTTTGCCGAGGCCTTTGGATCAGCGTTTTTCGCGACAAAAGGGTAAACATACCATCGAAGTAGAATTCGATAATGAAAAGGAAGGCCGGCGCCTGGCGGGGCTAACTGTGTCGTCGGATTAAAATCAGTTTTTAAATTTTGTTTTTCCACCGAATGTGATTAGATTTCAAAGTCAATCTGAACTTCTACCCGAACTTTTACGGCTCCGGAAGATAGCTCCGTCGAAGCCATATCGGCCGACATCATTTTACTAGCGCGCATTTCCTGTGGTGCAAAGTTTTGAACCTGAGCAAATCCGGTGACATGTTGAATGTGGTGCACAGACTTTATTTTTACGCCAGCCGCTTTGGCCAAATTTTCGGCTTTATCGCGTGCAAGTTTGACGGCGGCGCCAACGGCTGACTTTTCGACTTCGTCTTTTTTGTCATAATCCCAAGAAATATTTTGTACGTTAACGCCACCACCGTTGGTAATTGTTCCGTTAGCGGAATTCTGGTTATTAACGTTACCAGAGAAAGCGGTCAGCGCATCAATTAATTTTCCACTGTCCGCGACTGATCTAAAAATAATTGAAAGTTGATGCGATACCCGATAGCCGATCACTTTATTGTTTTGTGTTTTCTGATCGTAAAAATATTCCGGATTTAAACTATAGTTGGTTGTTGCGAAATCTTCTTTTTTGATTTTGTATTTTTCGACAACGGATTTTAGATTGTTGTATTGAGTGGCCTGCAGATCCTGCGCCGATTTAGCCGAATTGGATTTGCCCCAAGATTCGATTTGAATGACCAACATGTTGGGATCAACAGCCGTTTCGGAAACCCCGTTGACCGAAATTGTATGGATTAAATTTTCAGCATATAAAGTTTCAGATACGATGAAGCACAAAAAAATGGCGATAATTTGTTTCATTACAAAGACCTTTCGTATTAAATCGAACCAATTACGCATTATTTTGTTAATAAGCTCAAGAATATTGTTTAAGGCATTGACTAAAAGAGGAAATCGCCCTACTTTAAGGACCATTTTACTGTCGCGGGGTGGAGCAGTCTGGTAGCT
>JAYSSX010000482.1:0-2548 GCA_043720315.1 Pseudobdellovibrionaceae bacterium
AAGACAGTCATGTCGTCAAACAGCGCCGAACCTTGAAAAAGAACTCCAAAATTTTTTCTAAACTGAATCAGTTTTTCATTTGAAAGCGAAGAAAGATCCTGCTGTAAAACTTCAATATAACCAGAAGTGGGTTTGAATAATCCCAATAAATGTTTCAACATTACCGATTTCCCCGTCCCGGAAAAACCAATGATTGCCGTCAAACTACCTTTAGGAATTTTTAGATTAAGCCCATTCAATACAAATTCTTTCCCATCAAAAGTCTTTCGAAGATCTTTAATTTGGATCGAAAAATCTGTCTTTTCTGGAAAAGAATAATCGATTGCCATCTTTACGCCGCAATTCCGGCAAGTTGATAATAAACCCGAATTAAATTCGTTAAAAAATAATCCAAAATAATAATCATTACCATACTCATAACCACACCGCGATTAGTGGCTTCACCAACCCCTTTTGCGCCACCCGTGGTATTAAATCCTCGGTAAGAACAAATAATCGCAAAAACCAATCCAAAGATGCAGGACTTAAAAAGTCCTTCGTTGATATGTCGAATTTCTAATATCCCTGTTACTTTATCCCAAAAAATCGCTTCATCAATTTCAACTAACTTGACACATAGAAACCATGATCCCAACATGGCCACGAAATCAAAAACAGCAGTCAGTAAAGGCATACAAATCATCGAAGCTAAAATCCGGGGCGCAATCAGATAATGTTTTGTGTTGATACCCATAACATCCAACGCATCAATCTGCTCATTAACTCGCATTGTACCTAATCGCGCAGCCATCGCTCCACCGGCACGTGCCGAAACGATCAGCCCTGTTAACACCGGTCCTAATTCACGGGTAATTCCTAAACCAACTGTAGGGCCAACAAAGTTAACTGCATTAAATAACTTAAAACCTAAGTAAATTTGGAATGACAACGCTAAACCAGTAAACAAACTGGTCAGACAGATAATCAGTAATGATTGATTTCCAACAAACTCCATATGGCGCACAAGTTCTAAATAGCGAAATGGTTTTTTAAAAATCTGTCGAACACTATCTATACCAAAAATGATAATAGCGCCTACTTCAAGGAAAAATGAGTTGAAATTATCTTCGGCAAGATTGATCCATTTCATTTGGCTAAACCTATCGCTGCTTGGGCCGTTGTCACTCGAGGGACACGTTCGCCAACGCTGGTAAGAATTTCCCAAGGAATGGTTCCGCCTTGTTTAGAAAGTTCGGTCACTGATAAAATATTTCCAGCTTGATCTTCACCAAAAAAAGTAACTTCTGATTCTATAAACTGATCTAAATTTTTATCTTTGAGAACTTCTGTGACGTCAATCATGACGTAATCCATACAAACATTCCCTACCATCTTCACTCGTTTACCTTGAAACAAAACTTCGGCATTGTTTGAAAGGAGACGATGGTATCCATCGGCGTATCCCAAAGGGATAACACCAATGATGGTATCAACTGGCGCCTTCCAAGTATGATTGTATGAAACTCCTTCGCCTTTTTTAATTTTTTGATAAGTAACTACGTGCGAACGCAAACTCATCACGGGTTTCAAATTAATCAAGTTAGTATCAAAAGGATAACTGCCATAAATAATTAGTCCCGGCCGAACTCCATATTGTCCTATGGGTGTACCTAAACTTTTTAAAAATCCCGCAGAATTCAAACAATGTTTGATAACTTTAGGATTCGACTCAAAATTCATCAATTGCAAAATCTCTTTAAATTCTTTGAATTGATTGGAGCTGTTTCCATTAGCTTGATCCGCATCTTCTCCGTGTGACAGATGAGTCAACACTCCTTCAACTAAGAAGTTTTTATTGTCTTTGAAAAAGATCAGCAATTTGTCACAATCAGCTTTTTGAAATCCTAAACGATGCATCCCCGTATCAAATTTTAAGTGAACCGGAATTTTATAAAACTGAGTTTTCCTTAACGCTTCCAATTGCTGCCAGGTGCTGATCACCGGTGTGAGACGATTTTTTATAATTTCTTGGGCACCCTCATAATCAAAAATGCCAAAGACCAGCAATTGACATTGAATGCCGGAATGACGAAGCAGAAGGCCTTCTTCAACCAATCCGACTCCTAAGGTGCCTACACCTTCACTTTGTAGTCGCAATGAAATATCTATATCACCATGACCATAACCATTGGCCTTAACCATGGGGCAAACGAATTGCCCCGGCGCCAACCTCTTTTTGATTTCACGATAATTGTGAGCCAGGTGTTCTAAATTAATTTCAGCAAATGTATGTCGGTAAATTCTCATATTACTTTTCTCATACCATTGGCACAATGAAGTCAGGCTTAAAATCTTCAGTTGGTTTAAACAAACAAACCTTGTTTCCGCCTTTTTCGTAAATAAAATTGAGTGCACTTAAAGAAGACTTATCTAAGTCTTCTCCATTTTTACTTAACGAAGGGTATTCACTAACACCGCAACTAATTGTGACCTTTAAATTATTCATACCAAAAACATGACTTTCTATCATAACTCGAATTCGTTCTGCTCTTAACGCCGCACCCTTGCG
>JAYSSX010000483.1:0-3269 GCA_043720315.1 Pseudobdellovibrionaceae bacterium
GCGGGAGCTTCACGAATAAGTTTATATTTACAAAGTTCGTCAAGTGCCGGGCTAACCAGAGACTTCGAAACCGCCAAAAGGCCAGTAAGGTCAGTGCAACTGAGTGGTGTCTCAGAAAGAAACAACTGAGCCCAAATGGCACCATGTATCCTTCTAAAGCCCCAATAACGGATAAAGTTGCCTATAGACAAAGTTAACTTTCGAAGATTTTGATCTTTACTTTTCATATTGTTCATACTACTATGAACAATATGAAAACGGAAGCTAAATTAAAAGTTTATTATGATGGATTGTGCAAAGTTTGCAGCGCTGAGATTCAACACTACCAAAAGCAGGATAACTCGAATCAAATTGAATTCATTGATATCTGCTCAACGAAGTTTGATGCCGCAAAAGAGCAGCTAGACCCATTTGAGATACATAAAGTGATGCATACCCGCAGGACAGACGGGAGTCTCGCTATTCGTGTTGACGCGTTCATTGAGATCTGGAAGGTTCTTCCCCGCTACCATCGCCTGGCAAAGATCGCCGAAAATAGCTTCGCCCGAAGTGGCCTTAATTTCGGATATGAACTGTTCACCAAGATCAGACCTTGGCTTCCACGAAAGAAAGTTGCAAACGACTGCCGCGACAGTCCTTACTGCGAGGTAAAAAATGTATAAACTTCCGATCGACTTTTTGTCCGAAGCCAATGCCAGCGGTTCCTATGAAGACGCCTGGGCGATCAATTCGGGCAACTACAAAACAGTCGCAGCCATTCCTTCCGAATTTGGCGGATTTTCAGGTGGATTTTCACCAGAAGATCTTTTCCTGCAATCCATGATCAATTGTTTTATCGGAACGTTTAAAGTTTATGCTAAAGCTTCGAAAATTGCTTTCACGCAAATATCAGTCACCGGCAAACTAATGGTTGATCAAGGCGAAGCTGGCAAAGTCATTATGAAAAAAGCTTTTTTAAAAATCAAAGTTCAAGGCTCCGATCGACCCGACCGCATTGAGACGCTCGTAGCAAAAACATTTCGTGATGGTTTTATTTTAAATTCGGTAAAAACCGAAATTCAACATAGCCTTGAAGTGACTTTCTAATTTAGAGACTAATAATAAAAGGCAACTTTTTGGAGATCCTATGGAAAGAGACAACAGCAAATCGGAAATAATAGATTCTAAGGCGGCATCAATACCCAGTCTAGCCCGCGGAATATTTCTTGATATTGGAGAAGATCCAAAGCGTGAAGGTTTGGTGAAAACTCCTGAACGATTTTACAAAGCAATTCAAGATTTGACTTCAGGATACTCGATAACTCCTGAACAAGTTGTTGGAGAAGGGATTTTTGATAGCGAGTCAAATGGCATTATTTGCGTAGAAGATATTGAATTCTTCAGCCTTTGCGAGCACCACATGCTTCCCTTTTGGGGTAAGGCATCAATAGCCTATCTTCCTAAAAATAAAATTTTGGGACTTTCTAAGCTTGCAAGGGTGCTGGATGTTTTTGCAAAGAGACTACAAGTTCAAGAACGCTTGACGAAAGAAGTGGCTGATTCAATCTTCAAGCTTGTTGATGCCAAAGCCGTCGCCGTGGTCATTGAAGCACAGCATATGTGTATGATGATGAGAGGTGTGGAAAAGCAGTCCTCACAAACTCGGACGGAATATTTAGTCGGATTAGAAAATCTAAATGAAATCGAACAAAATAGAATCTGGAAACAGTTCGATCGATAAAAACAGGATAAAAAATTATGAAAATACTAATTACTGGAGCCTCAGGATTAATTGGACGAAGCCTCATTCATCGATTGCTCATCGAAGGACACGACGTTCGCGCCTTGGCTCGTTCCATTCACAGCCTCCCTGAACTTGCGGAAAAAAATATTTTTCCGTGGTCAGACGATAAGCAGCCTCCGGTAGATGCTATCTCAGGATGTGACGCCATTGTTCATTTGGCTGGAGAAGGCATTGCGGACCAGCGCTGGACAGCCGCTCGAAAAAAAAGACTTTGGGATTCACGGGTAGAGGGAACAAAAAATTTAGTCGCCGCAATCGCTGAGCTCGCTGCAGAAAAAAGGCCAAAGGTTCTAATCTCGGGCTCCGCGATTGGATATTATTCTGATGGATCACATCCGCAGAATGAAAGTTCTCCAAAGGGAACTGGATTTTTACCAGATTTAAGTGAGGCATGGGAAGAAGCAGCGTCTAAAGCTGAAAAACTGGGTCTACGAACCGTTTTTTTGCGGACTGGACTTGTATTGGCAAAACATGGAGGTGTTCTAAAAAAAACCGGCCCTGTTATACTTGGCAACGGGCAACAATGGATGAGCTGGATCCACATTGAGGACATGGTTCGATTTATTATTTATTCAATCCAAACGGCGAAGGCAAGCGGCGCCTATAACTTAACAGCACCGAATCCTGTTACAAACGCAGAATTCACAAAAGCTTTCGCCAAAAAAATGAATATTCCCATAACTATCCACGCGCCTTCACTTGCCTTAAAATTTGCGCTCGGTGAGATGGCGAAGGTCATTTTAGCCAGCCAAAAGGTCATTCCAGAAAAAGCCATCGCTGACGGTTTTATGTTCAAATTTAAAACAATAGAGTCCGCACTTTCAGACATTTACAAAGACTCAAATTTGGTGGACAATTATTTTTCAACAAAGCAATTCATTCCACTCAAACGTAAAGACATATTTCCATTTTTCGGAAAGGCCGAAAATTTAGAAACATTGACTCCGCCCTGGCTCCACTTTCATATTATAAATAAATCGACGCCTAATGTTCACAAGGGGACCTTGATTGATTACAAACTTAATATTCACGGATTCCCCATTAAATGGAGAACGCTTATCAGTGATTGGAATCCAGAAATTTCTTTTATTGATAGCCAATTACGAGGGCCTTATAAAAAATGGCATCATGTCCATACTTTTGAGGATGTCCCTGGTGGTACGCTCATTTCAGACGACATTACTTTTCGACCCCCGGGCTGGATTTTTGGAAAACTACTACTGCCCTTGGTTCGCAAAGACTTGCTTGAAATTTTTCAATTTCGCCAGAAAAAAATAAAAGAACTGTATCTAAAAGGGTCGATGGAATAACAAAACTATTAACACACTTCCATTACGCTACCGAAAACTGCTAAACCCGGTCCGAAAGCAAAGCTTATAATTTTAGTTCCCACTTTAATCGCGCTGTCGCTAAGCATACGCTCCCAAACATGAGGTAACGTTGCAGAAGAAATATTACCGCGCTCATATAAAATGGCTTTACTATA
>JAYSSX010000484.1:0-2332 GCA_043720315.1 Pseudobdellovibrionaceae bacterium
AAACCCTCGGGCATAAACCGAATATTGCTCGGCGGTAACTTCTGTTTTTGAAGGAAGTCGAAATTTTTTTAAATTGAACTGATCTTGTTCAATCCAAAATTCAGGGTTTAAATTATCTCCGTCAGCTGGAGTTGGCTCGCCTAAAGCATAACTAATTGTTCCACCTACCCGAGCTAAATTGACAAAAGGATCTTTTTCGTAAACCACCTCTTTAGTATTTTTATAAGTTTTCTTACTTAAAGAACTCAGTGGAAGAATTTTCATTTGCAGCATCAGATTGATGTAGTTATCTGTAGTTCTCACGTGGAAATACTTTTCAATAAAATCTTCAGTGGCTTTTTTAGGTGGTATTGAAGGAGTGCCCACTCCGGTTCTTTGGCCAAAGTTATAAGAGAATTGTTGGTAAACACTGTCCTGTAATTCTTTGGTACCCGAAACAATCAGTTTAAAAGTATTTTCGTTTTCAATAATCCAAGTTTCTTTTAGGGTTATTGATTCAAAGTTATTCGGAAAAGTAACTTCTTGTTCAATTTGATAAATACCGTTTCCATTGTTTTCAGCGGTTTTTTGCAAAATGGTCGTTGCCCGCGGAACAAAAGCCGATACCTGCAAAGTAAATAAAATCAAAAAAAGGGAAGAGAGAGTTCCTTTTTTTAGAAATAAATAATTGTTATACATTTGGTTCCTTTAGATTTTATCAGCTAATTCTTTTATATAATTTTTTAATTCTGTTTTAAATTCTGCATTTTTTAAACCAATTTCAATATTGGCCTTTAAATAACCGAATTTATCACCAGCATCATGTCTTTCCGCAACAAAGGTTGAAGCGAAAAAGTCTTCATTTTGCGCAAGGACATTCATAGCATCGGTTAGTTGAATTTCACCAGACAAACCTTTTTGGCCATTTTTGATGCATTCGAATATTTTAGCGGAAAAAGTGTAACGACCCGGCAATGCCCAGCGACTCGAGGTTTGAGATAACAGCGGTTTTTCTATAAAACCGTTAACTTTGTAAAGTCCATCCTTGAGAGCGCCCAAATCGGCTATTCCGTATTTTGAAACATCTTTGTCAGGTACCTGCATAATAGCCACAGTTGATGCGCCTGTTTTTTCATAAGCTTTGACCAAAACTGAGGTTGTATTTTCTTCGGGCTTTTGACTAATCATAATTTCGTCCCCCAATAAAACGGCAAAGGGCTCGTTGCCAATGACCGATTGGCCACATAGAACCGCATGTCCTAAACCCAAAGGGCTTTTTTGGCGAATACTGATGATGTTCGCTCTATCGCGTATTTTTGTGACTCGGTCCAACAGATGTAATTTTCCATCTTTAGCAAGTTTGTCTTCGACCTCATAAGAAGTATCAAAAAAGTCTTCTATGGCTGTTTTACCTCGACCTTGGATAAGGACGATGTCTTCGATTCCTGCCTGAATAGCTTCTTCAACAACATAAAGAATAATAGGGGCATCAACAATGGTAAGCATTTCTTTGGGAACTGTTTTAGTGGCCGGTAAAAAACGAGTCCCAAGTCCAGCGGCAGGTATTATGGCTTTTCTAATTTTACTCATTCTATTTTTTTGTCTCAATTTGAGAAAAAAGGCGAGTCTTTTAAGTTATTTTTGAGACACTTAGACCGATTGTGTTATCCTGATACAAGGGGGCCGAATGAATGTTACCAAAACTCAGTGGAAAGCTGGAGTTTTCATATTAGCAGTTGTTGCTGTTTTATTTTCATTTCAGAATTGTGGCAAAGCTGGTTTTGATTCGGTAGCTGATGGTTCTAATTCTGATCAAGCTGTCGATCCCAAAGTTGCGGCAGCTCCTTTTCCGTACGAAATTTCAGTAAATCAAATTTCTTATATGTCTTGTCCGACTTCTGGGCAAAAAAAAGGTCCTTTTTATTCATTCCGCGCCAGTTCTTACGGAACTGCAGGTGGGGTCCGATTATCAAAGGACTTTGTTGATTATGTGGATTTAAAGTTTGGCAAAGGGCAAGCGGCCACTCCAACTATCATTCAAAGCATTTTGCAAACAGCTCCCATTTCAGAAAACGCTAATCCCATTTTAACACTTACGCACTTTGATCATATCATCGAGACTCCCAGCACAGATACGGAACAAATCAGTTATATGTCGGGGCCATATAGTGCGACGGCTTATGCAAGAACTTTAGCAGAAACAAAGAACGAGTGGATTTCTTATTTTCCCTATGCACAGGACACTCAGCGTGGAAATATTTTTGGTAAGCCTTTTTCCGGTAGTCTGTATCACTCTTTAGGTGATGATGGAAATACGTTTAGATTAGATATAGAAAATCAGTTTTACTTAGCA
>JAYSSX010000485.1:0-2685 GCA_043720315.1 Pseudobdellovibrionaceae bacterium
ATTAGTTAGTTATTTTAATTCCGTTTAAGACACTCAAAACATTCTTATTTTGGAAGGCTACTCAGTTAGAAATCTTTTCAGTCCGATGCAGCTCTTGAATTTATTCTTCCACTGGACCACAAACAAATAAACTCACAAATTTGACGCAGTGGAGTTTTTACATTTTTTTTCTCAATGAGAGATAGCGTTCGTGTTGCCTAAATAATTCCTGTTACCGAAATGACTCTTTTTGAGTCGTTGGTCCGTGGAGTGTTTGGTCATGAGATTTCTTTCTTCACTTTTTCATTATAAGCATCATTGAGCTTGTGGAAGGAGGCCAGTTTTGTCTGTAGCTCTGCCTGAAGGAGAAATGGATTTAGTGTAGCCTTGGTCTTTCGAAGTTTTTCTTTTACTTCCTCGCTGACCGTGGGGCACTCGATTATTCGCTGATATGGAGTCTTCGGAGTGTCGTATTTCTTCTTCACCTTGGACCCAACTCGATCTTTTGAGATTAACTTCATTTGCGGCATAAAGTAATTGTGCAGGTTGCCCCAGATTTCGTAAATCTCATTCATCATTGGAACAAGATTCGGATCTTCGATTCTGACGTGACCAAAAATACTTCGAACAAACGTGTTATTCTTTTGCTCGATATGACACTGATCATTCGATTTTCCAGATCTTCCTCTCGCCACATCAACCCCCTCGCCATCTTTTAACTCTTGGACTAAAAGATGATTTATAAATTCGATTCCATTGTCAAAAAATAATGATTTCATCGCAAACGGCAATTTGCACTTCATCTCTTTTATCTTTCGAACTACCAGCTCTGCATTCTTGGCATGGATACTCCCGCCACCTGTCCAACCACTAAATAAATCCGTAATCGAGACCGTATGAGCATAAAATCCCCAAACATAATGCCCACAATGAAGAACTGTATCTGATTCAATAAATCCCGGCTCCTGATACCGTACGTAAGGATCTCGTAAGCGAATCAATTTTTTAATGTGATTTTTTGCTGGTATTGTCCCGCTATTTACTTTTCGCTGATACTCAATTCTTGGCTGCTTTAAATACTCGTCCATCTGCGACGGTGACATCGATTTTAATTTTTTCTTGATCTCGTCGGAACATTTGTAGCTTGCCAACCACTCCGCTAAAATTGACTTCAAACGCTTGCTGCACGGGTATCCTGACAACTTCCAAAGCTGTACCAAGTGGTGTTTGTCAAAATCGTTGTACTTCGCACGCCGACCCCGCGGCGAAGATCTCTGCTTTACGACCAAAGACTTTCTTAACTTCCGAATAAGACTCTTTCTGTGCATCGCTGCAATCGATAATCGTGGCAAAATCAACTGCTCGATTTCTAACAAAAAATTCATTTTTTCTTTTTTGCTCCCAAGCCAGTTGTACTTCAATGCCAGCTGGTAAAAGACAGCTTCCTTGCCATCTTGGTCCAAATTCTCACTCCCAGTTAAGGTTATGGACCAAAGCTTAGCTGAATTTTCGGTAACCGCAATTACAAGGCATCCGAAAACTCCCCCCGCGCCCCCCTCAAAGTGACTCGTTTCGACATTATTTTCGGTAACCCGAATTGCCGGGCAATTCGCAGGGTGTCTCATTTTGAAACCCTTATGCACAAAAGCTACCTAGTGTTTTTGGTTCAGCTTGAGCCATCGCGGAGATGGCTCGGTGAAATAGCGAATCCGGGTCGTGCCGCCGGTTGAACCGATAGGTATACTCTGCCAGATAAAGTTCTAAGTATTTTGATCTAACCCCATGGTGGGTGCCGACGATCCAAGACTTAGCATTGGAGATAAATCGATGTACCCATGGCAACCAATCGTTTATCTTTTCTTGATTGGAATTCATTTCACGATAATCCAAATCAATGTTTGGAAGTTTAGCTTGGATGAACGCCTGAGCAGCGTCTGTATTCAAAGAGGCCCCAGACTTGATATTTTTGCTGACAAATTTCTCAACATTTTCCCTGGTCTCATCTGCAATCACGACTTTTGCAAATCCAGCTTTTGATTTCTCTTTTCCTTTTTCATCAACCCAAGTCTTTGTTTCAATTGCCACTATCACTTCCTGTTGATTAAATTTTTTCGATCTTCCAAACGAAGTCCCATCAAGCTCAATAGAATCAGATAGTTGATATTTGGCATCCCGCTGCAAGAGCGAATGCCGAATCTTTTTCAACATTCCAAGTGCCGTTCGATAAGAGCCAATCTCAAGCCGTTTTTGCAACTCCAAAGCAGAAACTCCTCTTTTGCTCGACATTGAAAAATAAATTGCCCGTGTCCAATTCAGCATTGAAATTTTGGAATTCTCAAACATAGTTCCGACTCGAAGCCTTACATGCTTACCGCAGCCCCGGCATTTACGGATTTCTGGTTCACACGAAAATTCCCAATATTTTTCATGTTTGCAATCAGCGCAAACGAAGTCTTTGCCCTCGAATTTGCTTTGCCAGACTAAAACTCTTGCAGATTCTTCAGTCGTAATTTTTTTGAAAAAACTCATCCCTTTGAAGCGAATGTAGGTCATCCGGACCTCCCCGTTTCAATATGAGACCAAATTGTTTCATCATTGGGTAGGCATAGTGCATAAGGATTTAAAATTTTCAGAGTGAGAAATGCTAAAGAAAACGTGATTTCTGTGCAATGCATTTGAGACATAAAGTTTACCTCGCGGAGATGA
>JAYSSX010000486.1:0-1598 GCA_043720315.1 Pseudobdellovibrionaceae bacterium
GCCAGAAGTACAAGGTCTTTTTTCTCAAATGCAAGTAATGCCTCACGAACGGCATCGGTTAACTTTACTTTGTTCGTTTGCCATGCATTTAAATCGAAGAGCTCAAGTTGATGACACAAACTATCTAGCGAGATCAAACTTTCGACTAAAAACTGACAGTGATCAATAATGTTAACAAATAAAGTGTACTGCCCATCAGCTCCACTCAATTTTAAGTTCTGTGATAACTGATCGACCTTTACTATCAATTTGGGAAGCTCAACCGACCAATTCTCTAAAACCGTCACCAAAAGCCTGTCAGGTCTTTCGGAATCGATGCATAAGTCATTAATCTCGGAAATGGGCATTCCTTTGAATTTTTCCTCATCGTTTTCAAATAATTTCAAATTATTAACGGTAAATTGACAAACCACTTCACCTTTAACATTTAAATTAATTTGAACCGCCTCAATCAATTCACCTAGATTTTTTAGACCTTGAAAATTTTTTTCAATTTCCTCACGGGTTAACTTGTGTGTGTTCATCACTAACTCCTAGCTGTAACAGGATTAAATTTTCAAAAGTTTGATGGGCTCGGGTCGTTTTTTCTAAAACCTCCTCGAACTGTACAGGTGGAATTCTAATTTTCTCAGCTTCCAGCCAATTTAAGTAAGGTATTACATCAGGAACCAACTTAGCAATAGTCGCTAAAATATGGTCGCCTTGATTTAGGACATCAGAAAGATTTTTTGCCTGCTCTTTACTGGTAATTCCTTTGAGTTGTTCTAGAATAACTTCGTTACACTCCAATAATCTTATAAATGCTTCACCCATTAAATTATCTTCGACTTTAGGAAACTCCGCTGAAAGGTAAATGGCGCGAATCGACTCCCAGCGGATGTTTTGTTCATCTTTACTTTCAGCAATGGTAACCGTTGTTGCTGATTTGTAATAGGGAACTCCACCAACTGCCAAAAATCCTTGTTCCTCTAAAATTTCGTTTCCAAGTAATGCGACAGCAAGCCGGGCCAATTTTTGAATGTTCACTTCAGTCAAAGACGATGTTTTAAAGATAAATGACCCCATTGCTCTAGGGCCGGTCTCCCAAAAATTGACGTAGTCACTACTGACATTTAAACATTTTGTATTTACCAACGAAGCGATATGCATCGGAGAACTATCGGCCCCGATCAAAAGACGACTTTCTTCAATCACATCTTTTAGTTGCGCAAGATTATTAGAACCGACTAAATTGAAAACTCGGTTTAAAACTAGATTTGGATCTTGACCTAACTGGCTCACAATACCTCTGGCGATCTCCGACTCCCCAGCTGATCCCACCAGCACAATATCAAATGAAGTTTGTTGTAAAAGTTTTTTGATAAGATTCTGCCACTGATCAGCGGAAAGGGTCTTTTCCTTTTGACTAGCCGCTATGTGAATGGTCACTTGTTGCTTCACCGGTAAAGACTTTCTAAAATTGAAATGCTCCTCTGTCAGGACAGCATCTGCAACTTCGGCAAATAAATCAGTCACATGTATTCGATTATCTCGCTGAATCCCAACTTGTGAATAAAAGAATGCGCTTGAATCATCAGGAAGATTTAGAAATCCGTCAG
>JAYSSX010000487.1:0-3063 GCA_043720315.1 Pseudobdellovibrionaceae bacterium
TCCAAAACAGAAGCGAGTTTTTTCATTCGCAGCACATTACTATCGAAGTTATTTTGCTTATCGCATGCCTGATTAAGCGCATCGATAAGATATTGATTTGACCTTATTCTTCTAGCATGTTGCTTAAAATTGCCAAGATCAGTGAGTCGCTCTCTCATCTGAAGGTGACGTCTCAATAGCGCCTCCGGTCTCAGCGTTCTAGCATGCCGCCTTCCACACATCCATTCCCTGAGAGTACCTGGCAGCCTAATTGAATAAAAACATTCAGCCATTTCTCCAAGTGCTATTAATGGATTTTTTGCACTCAAGCCTACCGCTATGAATAACTGGCTTATTGAATTTTCTATTAATAGACGAATAACAGTTTCACTTTCAGGGGCTTCTGAAACAAATACTGAGTTAAGTACACACAGAGTGATGGTCGATAAATTGATGCGTCTGATACCAAATGCTGGCGTATCTACATCTATAAAATACTCATTTTCAATTTTTAAAATTCGACCTTGGACTAATTCTTTGAGAGCGAATAACACCTCCTCCTCATGAAACACCCCATCCATCAGAGTCAAACTTATAGCAAGCTGACCAATACCTGGTTTCAATGTGGAAGAAACCCAGCTTGAAACTAATTTCTCAAAATTTTTGGCATTCAGTAAAGTTAGCTCTCCAAATGGACAATCCTCGCCTAAATCAGATTGGTTGCTCTTTTTCGATGATTTTTTCCATGCTGGCGGATGGTATATTTTTGTTAAACCTGGTCTTAAATACCTTACTGGCTGTTTCTGCGGTGGTAATAATATTTTTAACTGTTCCAGTTCACTATCAATTGCTTCCTTAAGTTTTCGCATTGCATCAGTGACTGAAAGTGCGCTACGCATTCCGAAACTTTCCTGTCCAAGACTGGCACGTCCGGCGTGTGCATTTAACAGAGTGCTCCCCACCGAATTCCTTAGAATTCGATCTAGAAAATGTCTCCCCAGATTACTTTCTAGAAACTCTTTTTTAACAAACTGATGAATGTGCTTACTACCAATTGGCTTAATCTCACCCCGGTGGAAATAAAATAAGAAAGGGATCGCTCCTAAGCAACATTCATTAGTACAAATTGATGCAATATCATTACTGAATTGTTTATCTTTTGTTGACATGCGATAAGCAAGAGATTTAAGCCAATTTTTATAAAAAATTATCCATTGCAACGTAAGCTCAGGAATTGGAACAAGCCTATTAGCTAGATATTCTGTAGAAGCCTTGTCATGAAGTAGAATTAACCTATTGTTTAAATCGAGAGTATGGCTGCAGACTGAGTAATGTCTAGCCTTTCTTAAACCACATGTAACAGCTATTAAAAAAGTCAAACTAAATACAATTTGGTTATGTACATAAACAAGCTGTTCTAAAGATGAGCGATTGTTAACCCCTTCAAAAATTGTCTTTGCGTTTTGTAAAGATCCATTCAATAGATTAATGATTTTTTCGACCTGCTGGCCTTGTCTGGATCCAACAGTAGTCGTTACAGAGTTTAGAAATTCACCAGAAAATCCCAAATTTTTATAAACGACTTCACAGATTTTATTAATCCGATTGGGATCCAATACTACGTAGTTAAAGTTAGCTGTTACTCCCAGGGAAAAATCTACGCTAATCGCTGCAGCATAAACTTCGTCTCTACAAATATGCAGAACAAATCGCCCATAACTAAAATGTAACCTCGTGACAAACGGCCGGTGTGAGGATATTGATTTAGTAAAGGTAAGTTTTCTTACCTGCACCTTTAAGTTTGGCAAATCCTTGCCAAATAAATCGCCTAAAGTTTTTGCATTAAAGGATTTCTGTAGCTTTTCAATTAGGCTTTTAACAATTTCAATTGGGAGTGGGATATTAACCGGCTCAATTTCATCACTGCTTTGAAACAATGCTTGACGATTCCACACCAAAAATCCTTGGTTCAGATCCAACCAGATATTGCTATTACTACTAGGGTTGAGTGGTACTAGATGAAATCGCGATACATGGCACCGTAAAATAAGACACAACAAAAATGCCAAACTGACATCATCTTGATGAGTTGCAAAGTTTTTCACTATTTTTGGAATGAATTGCCTAAGTTCGTCGGGGTGATAATGCTTAAATAAATTTGGGATTCCAGAAAAATCTTTTCTGAATAAGCGATTTAATCCAGCATAGTTATATCTGAAGAGATCACCAGATTCATGAATCGGCGTATAGATTTTTTTCTTATTGAGTAAATCCTCTGCGGCTTCATAAGGCAAAGCAGTAAGTCCATTTATCGGGTGGTGCTCAATTGAGAATGTCGAGTTGGGCGGCTTTAGAATGATGATCGGGCCAACTTCAACTGCCTGAAGTGATTGAATTAAAGCTGAGATAAATTTGAACCACTTATGTGTTGGTGGATATAGAACGTTTAAATTCACTAAATGTTGAAGATCAACACTTAAATTTTTGATTAGAGTAACTGTTTCAAAGCTTTTTGCTTTGAACAAAACATCTAATTGCCCTAATAAAGTAGATGATATTTTTCTACTATGCTCAAGGTGCCATAAAATTATTAAGCCCCTAATTGCAAATAAACATTTAATCCGTTCAGTACTTAAATTTTCTGAAGGCGCAACAATGAGTTTTTTTATTTCAAAAGTTGTGAAATTTAATACCTTATGATGAAACCTCAATATAGTTTCATTAGTTACATTTAGAGACGCTAATTCATCACCTAAGAGATTCCGCCAACCTAATCCCTTTTGTGACAGCTCTCCTAGTGCATTAAAATCTTTCGATATTGATGATAAAAGGACGATTCCACTTTCAAAATCCTGATTAAAATTTGAGATTTGAGTGAGCTTCTTAATAATAAAATCTCGCTGATTTGTGTCTGGTTTCATTGCTAAAACTCGTTGTTTGGATAGACTCACTTTAACAAAAAAGGACTGAACCATTGATTTAATAAAACGCGCTTTTTGCTATACAATAAAAATAACTTCTCTAAAGTAAATGAATTAATAGAAATATAACGCTGCAATAAAAAGTAAAGTTTTCTTTACTTTT